>CADBMS010000114.1 GCA_902795935.1 uncultured Methanobrevibacter sp. | reverse complement strand
CATCTTCATTCAAAATATATTTTTGGTTATATAATATTAATTTATTCTTCTGATTCTTCAGAACCTAAAATTTCTTCTAAAGGTTTAGAACCAACTTTACTAATAATAGTGTTGATTTGAATAATATCTTCAGAAATGGTATTTCCACGGAATGTTTTCCTTCTTCTTTTACCATCCCTATCCGGACGATATCCTACTCCGCCAGATACTAAACTTCGAACTCTTCTGGGTCCAGATAAATCTTTTTTCATTGGAAAGCCATTTTTATCACTACCACCAGAAATTTTTAAGGAATATCCTGTTAATCCCAAAATATCTCCATCAAATTCTTCCCCGATAGTTAAACCAATTAATTTCTTTGTCTCTTTTGCATCAACATCTATCTGATAGCTGTTTTCTTTATCTGAAACTACAACTTTAAATGCCAAAGTATTTTCCTCCTTTAATCATATTTTTCCTTAGTTAAACAATTCTGGTTGTTAACTTAAATTTTAATAATTAGAAAACTGTTTTACCCCAATTAGGATCATCTTTTCGTTTGATTTCAATTGTTTTGTTAAGTGTATCAAATTCATCTTCGGTTAATTTATCTTTTAATTGTGTTTCAAGAATTCTATAATGGTTTTCAGGTATATCTACATATAATTCATCACCTTCTTCAAAATCCTTACCATGCACTGCATTTTTAATAGCCATGGCTGCTTTAGAACCTTTAGTGACTGATTGTAAAGTTTCACCTTTATTTTCCATATTATCTACAATACCCACAATATATCCATCATCTCTTAAAAGAGTACTTCCTTTTTTAATAGTTCCACTTAATACTTCCATTCCTACAATTGCAGGTTTACTTTGTCGAAACACTAATTTTGGTATAATTCTTATTTTTGCAGGTTTTATAATGGAATTTAACCAATTCTTCTTTTTTTCTTCTTCTAATAAATTAACCCAATCAAAATATTCTTCAGTAATTTGATAAATAACATTTCCTTTAAATAATTTAATATTTGTATTTGCTAATTGTTCTGCTGCAGATGGTAATATTTTAACATTAAATGCAACGATAACACCATGTTTAGGATTTTCTTTTTGTACAATATCTGCATCAACAATATCACGTCTTGAAACATCTCCAATATTTGCAGAACGAATAGGAATATCCATATCACTAAGTAAATTAACTAATGCCTCCAATGATCCCAAAGTATCCGCTTTAACTAAAATTCCATCATCTTCAGTGTCAATTTTAATTTCACCTAATTCCTCAAGCATTTCTTGTCTAACTGATTCGCAATCATCTCTAGCAACACGAAGTTGTGAACCTGCAACAACATTTTCAATATTTGGTGCAACAAGTTTTATACCTGCAGCTGCTACAATTTCATCTGCTTGAGTGAATTTTTGTTTAGAATCTAAAATTTCTTCTAGAGGTAATGGTTTTAATAAAGAGCGAATATTTGTTGAAATTATTTCATTAGGAGTCATGAGTAATATTTGATCGTCTTTTTTAAGAATACCGTCATAAATTACAGCATCAATGGTAATTCCATGACCAACTTCTTCTTTAACTTCAAGCACTGTTCCTTTAGCAGGAGCATCGATTGCTATTTCTAGTTGCTGCTGTAAATATTGCTGTGCTAACCCCATAAGCATAGTTAATAATTCAGGTATCCCTTCACCTGTTTTAGCACTCATTGGAATAATAGCGATTTGTGTTGAGAAATTACTAACTCTATCAAACCTTTCAGATTCAAAACCTTCTTGATGTAAAGTTCCAACAAGTTCATAAATTTTTGTGTCTAAATTTTGTTGTACACTTGGAGCTTGATTTTTAAAAGTTTTCATAAATGAGGCATTTTCTTGAGCATCCCAACCAAATGTTCTATCAATTTTATTAGCAGCTACAATGAAAGGTGTTTTATACATTTTCAAAATATTTATCGCTTCATAAGTTTGAGGCTTAAACCCCTCATTAATATCTACTATTAAAATTGCCAAATCTGCTAATGCACCGCCTCTTTTTCTAAGAGTAGTGAAAGCCTCATGTCCCGGCGTGTCAATAAAAAATAAACCAGGTAATATGTCTTTTATAGTCATTTTTGATGGAAAAGATCCACAAATAGTTTCTATAATATCTAAAGGTATCTCTGTTGCACCGATATGCTGTGTTATTCCACCAGCTTCTTTATCGGCAATTGCACTACCTCTAATAAAATCAAGTAGTGTTGTTTTCCCATGATCAACATGTCCTAAAACTGATACTATTGGTGACCTGATATTCATAGAATTCATCTTTATTATATTATTCTTTAATTTACTTAATTTACTGATTTATTTAATTTGAATAATATTTATTTCTTTAAATAAAATTTAAAAATAGAATAAATATTTTTATTCATAAATCATATTAATATCTGGCATTTCATAATCCATGATTTCAGATTCCTTGAAAAAAAGATTAATTTCTCTTTTTGCAGAATCTGGAGCATCAGAAGCATGAATTATATTTCTACCAGTATCCATAGCATAATCTCCTCTTATAGTACCTATTTCAGCTTCCTTAGGATTTG
This sequence comes from uncultured Methanobrevibacter sp., assembly GCA_902795935.1. Classification (GTDB taxonomy): domain Archaea; phylum Methanobacteriota; class Methanobacteria; order Methanobacteriales; family Methanobacteriaceae; genus CADBMS01. The sequence goes on along the minus strand of CADBMS010000114.1, from coordinate 409 downwards.
TAGATCCAACAATTTTCCTAATTACACTTATACATTCATCTCCTTGAATGACCATTGCTAAAACTGGTGCAGAGGTAATATATTCAACTAAACTTTTAAAAAACGGCTTTTCAGAATGTTCAGCATAATGTTCTTTTGCTAAATCTTCAGTTATTAAAATCATTTTAGTAGCTATAATCTGGAGACCTTTTTCTTCAAATTTAGTTAATATTTTTCCCATTAACCGTCTTTCGACAGCATCAGGTTTTACCATAACAAAACTTTTTTCCATCATTATTTAACCCATTTAACTTTTCTTGGAACTCTATTCAATTTAATCATATTTTTTTCACATTTACTGCCACAAAAATAATAAATTGCACCATCTTTTTTAACATACATGGTACCAGTTCCTTCTTCTATTTCTTTG
>CADBMS010000113.1 GCA_902795935.1 uncultured Methanobrevibacter sp. | reverse complement strand
TTTAAAAGTTTTACCAGATTTATATTTAGCCCTAAACTTAGTAGGGGTTAACTTAGTTGATACCTTAGTGACCTTAATTCGGCTAGTTACATTTTTTGCACTATAACCTTTATCTGCAGAACTAACTACAACCTTATAAGTACCTGGTTTAAAGTTATATGGAATGATAAACTTAATTAATCCATTAATATTTGTAGTAGCATTCAAATTATAATAGCTATTTTTACTAATATACAGTTTAATATTCACTTTAGCAGCATATATTGGTTTACCATTTGTATTAACTAATTTTATAGTGAATATTTTACCAGATTTATAATAAGTTGTTACTTTAGGAGCTTTAAAATTAGCACTAGCTTTTTTAACTGTTACATATCTTGTAATCGTAGCTGCATTATAATTTATATCTTGACTACTCTTACTAATAACAATTTTATGTTTACCTACAGATAATGGAGTTATAAATGATACTTGACCCTTAGAATTAGTTAGTAATTCATGCTCAGTATATTTAGAACCAGTGTAAATTCTAAGTTTTACAATCGCATTAGAAATTACTTTACCAGTGTTTTTATTTTTCAAAGTAAAAATTACTGAAACACCAGTATTATATTTAATAACTCTATTACTTGCAACAAAAACTCCTACTTTTTGCCTAATAATAATATTTCTACTTAAAACATCAGAATAATAATAGTCAGAATCAGCTGAACTAATAGTAACAGGATATGTTCCTGGAGAAAAGTTTAATAAATTAAGGTAAGTACCACCAGTAGAGTTAGTAGTGAGATTACGATACGCAATTTGACCATTACTTAATCTAACACTAACTTGAATGACTGTTGAATTAATAGGATTACCATTTTCATCCAATACGTTAAATAAATATTGTTTAGTACTTCCAACTTCTTCATCATAATCATTTGCAATAATATTCAATTTAGCTTTATTTACAGTGATTTTAAATACATTATCAGTTAAAATTAAACCTTTATCATCAGAAGTTAAATTTAAATCATATTGCCCAATTGATAAAATAGCATTCTCGCTATTTGTGAAAGTAGGACTCATGTTAACATTTTTTATAACAATAAAACCATTTGAATCAGTAGTTAATGTTTTAAAATTACTAATACTATTACCATCATAGAACCAAAGATTACTAATACCGCTAATTCGTATATTTTTATTAACTATCGGAGTACCATCATATTCATCTACAACTTGGAATTTAAATTCACCAAGCTTATAACCAACAGCATCATTAATTGGTATTATTTTCAAAAAAATACACGGATTTAAATTAACTTCTACTGGTTTAGTTTTATTAAATGCATCATTTTGTTTATAGTTAATAGTGATTTTTGCATCATTTAATTTAGAAAAATCAATAGTGAATTTAATGACTCCATTTTCTAAAGTAAAATCATGTATCTCCTCATCATTAATTCCACCCATATAACTTAGTGTTAAATTAAAATCATCTTTAGTAATATCTACTGAGTTACCATTAAAATCCTTAATCGTTATTGGTATAGAAACACTAAGTGTGTGGTTATTTACGTTAACTGTTTCATTAGTTTCAATAGTGTTTACAAAAACAGTTACTTTAACAGTAGTTTCAGATGGATTATATGTATCATTTCCTTTAAACTTAATCGTAAGAAGATGTTCTCCTACATTTAAAGTTGTATTTAATGTGATAACATTATTTTCATAAGTAAAATCAAGATTTTCAGAAATATTATTTAATACTTCAAAATGACTCTCATCTAAATTAGTTATAAGTTCAGAATCATCATTATTTGTTACATTAACCTCTAATTCTATAGCACCAGTATAGTTTACTTCCACATCACTTGAATTAATTGTTGTGTCGGTTTTTTCATTTCCTTCACCTTTGTATGATTCTTCTTTAGATGAAAGTTTAGGTTTTGTTGATTCTGTAGAGGCATTGATTTTTTTAGAACCTTCAAATTGGTATAATTCATCTTTGGATGAAACTTTAGCTTTATTTGTCAATTTCTCAGATTTAGTATTATCATTAGTATCTGTAATTCCAGTAACAGCATCTATATCTGAATTTGAATTATCAGATATTGGTTGATTATGCGTATCATTAGTAGCAGAAACTGCATTTATAGATAATAATATGCATATTAATGAAATTAAAATGAGATGTGACTTTTTAAATTTCATAACTTTATCATCCTCCTAATATTATTTATAAGGATTTAATTAAAATATTTATCTAAACAATAAAACTATACAAATTAAGAGAATTAGTTATTATATAAATAGATTATCCATAATTATTATTAATTTGATATATGATTAGTAACATTAACCACATTTAGTTAATAAATAAGCTTTGGAACATAATAATCTATGTTAATTAAAAATATATGATTTGTGAAATTATAATGTATAAACTAATTGTTATATTATAAAATAAGGTATTTAAAAAAATAAAATGGGATGGGTTAATTTTAATCCATTTCAACTAATAGTTCGAGAATATCTGTTTTTGTGATTAATCCTACGATATTATTATTTTCATCAGATACTGGGAAGCCACTAACTCCTTTTTCTAACATTAATTTAGCTACATCTGCAATTGAAGTATCATCAGCTACAGTTGTAATACTTTGAGTCATGACATCTTCTACTATTAAATTTCTAATTCTTGCAGCTTGATGTTTATCCGGTACAACTTTTCTAAATGAAATCATAGCTTTAGATATGTCTTTGGATGCGATTAATCCTACTAATTTTTCACCATCCATTACTAATAATCGGCCAATTTTAGCATCAATCATTATTCGTCTAGCATGAACTAATCTATCAGAAGGAGACACAGATATTATGTCAGTACTCATATAGTCACTAACTAGTTTATTTTCATAAGCTTTACCTTGACAGGTATCTATCATATCGGATTTTGTTAATATTCCTATTAAGTTTTCATTATCAAGTACTGGTAATCCCCCGATATGTTTTTCAAGCATGATATTTGCTGCTTCAGCAATATCCATATCTTCAGTTATGGATATAACATCTTTAGCCATTATTGTTGAAACATGGAATTGTGATGGAGGCATGTTTAAATATTTAGATGAACCTAATTTCATAGAAATATCTTTAATAGTCATGGCTCCTACCATTGTTTTTACATTATCTGCATTAGTGTTGACTACGATAAGGCGAGATTTTTTATTTTTTTTAATGGTTCTAAGTGCATCACAAACATTTTGATCTTTATCTATAGATATAACATCTGTAGTCATTATATTTTTAACTCGCATTTTAAATCCTCTCTTTAAGTATTTTATTGGTTTTAATTAATAATCTATTAATTACCTGTTTATTCAACTACTAATTTTTAAATATTAATAAAATGTTTTATTGTATCCCTTTTATAATATCTGTTTTTGTGATTATTCCAATGACCTCTTCATTGTCAATTACAGGAATTCCGCTTATATTTTCTGCCAGCATCAAATTAGCAGCTAATGCAGCATCTTCACCAAGTTCTATTGTAATTAAATTTTTGGACATTATATCTCCAGCAGTTAATAATGAAACTATTCTAACATCACGTTTAAGTTCTGTTTCATTAACATTACGAACAAAATAAATTCGTTCACTGTTAACTCCAGTTTCATGGTTTTCAATTTGTGCAAAAGAGATATTTTGAGCTGTAATTATTCCTACTAATTCTCCTTCACGAGTAACTACAGTTCGACCAATATTTTTTTCTTCCATCAAACTTATAACGTGTGAAATAGCATGATTTTCATCAACAGTTATTATTCCACTATTCATTAAATCTTTAACAGCCCATTTATTTTTATATTTGTTTTCATAAACTTTTAAGAGATCTGTTTTAGTTACAATTCCAACTAATTCTTTGTTATCAACAACAGGTAATGTTCCAATGTTATTTTTTAACATTAACTCTACGGCTTCTTTTATGTTTTGTTTTGATTGTATTGTTATTAAATTCTCATTCATAACCCTACTAACAAATATTTTATCAATAGGCCTCCTTTTCCATGTTGGAGATTTTTCATTTAATTTATGAGTAATATCTCTTTCAGTTATTATTCCTACAGCATTATCTTCAGAATCAACTACTACAATACTACTCAATCCTTTTTTGAGCATTATATTTCTAGCATATGCTAATTGATCAGTATTTTTGATGACAATAACATCATCAGTCATTATTTCTCTGACATTCATATGAATCATCCGAAATATTATTTAGTTTTTGAATATATTGATTTGGAAGCTCATTTTTAATTAAAAAATAAATGAGGAAGATATATATTAAATTAAACAACCATGAATGACTGCATATTGGACTTATTTAATTTAAGATTATTTTTTCATCATACCTAATAAATCTCTTTCTGTAATGATTCCTATTATTTCATCATCTTTAACTACTGGAAGACCTCCAATTCTTTTTTCTTTCATTAATTTGGAAAGATCTCCTAGTTTAACATCAGGACTTGTTGAAATAACATTAGTTTCAATAATATCTGATATTTTAGTGTTAAATATATCAGTAGCCGCATTTGAAGTTAAATTACCAAACATCCCATTATTTCCAAAGAAATTTAAAATATCAGTAGCAGTTAATATTCCCACTAATTTATCTTTATCCGGGTGTTCATCAGTTTTTCCAACAACAGGTAATCTTCTTAAGTGATTTCTTACCATTATTTTTGAAGCACTTTCTAATGGTGTGCCCATTGTTGTGCTTATAACCGAAGTAGTCATTAAGTCTTCAACTGTTTCATCGGTGAGTACACCAGATAATAAGAATGAAATATCTCTTTCAGAGATTATTCCAACAATTTTTTCTTCAGGATTAATTATTGGTAGAGCACCTATATTTTTATTCAATATTAGTTCAACAGCATCGTGTATAGAATCTTTATTTGATATTGATACTACCCCACGAGTCATTATTTCTTTTACATGTACATTGATTCCTGCTAAGAAGTTATCTTTATATTTTTCTTCTAATAGTTTTGATTTTGAACCTCCCCCTAAGAAATCAAGAATATCCATTGCTGTTACTATACCTACTAATCTACCAGACCCAGAATCAGTGATTGGTAATCTTCTGAATTTGTTTTTAACCATTATTTCTGCTGCTTCTTTAATGGTTATTGTTTGTGGTGCAGTGATTACTTCTTTTTTTGCTATAGTCATTATTTCGCCATCATGTTCAGAAATTCTTGTATGGGAGTCTTGTTGACCCCTATCCATTGCTTTAGGTCTAATATTTGCATCTTTTTTTCTCAATGTGCACACCTCTCAATGAAATATTTATTTAATTAATTAAATAAAAATTATTTATTATAATATTTTTTAATTATTTTGATTATTATTTATATTGTTTTTAGAATTGTTCATAATTCAATAATCAAATAGTGGATTGTTATTATGAAATGTATTAATTGAGATTAATTAATTTAATAATCCGTACTATCTAATTAAAGAACATTTATAAAATTAGTGGTTGAATATCTACAATATGTTGTTATTCATCCTCCATATCCGCTTTACATCCCTCACAGATAAATTTACCATTAAATTCTATGAGATCTGCAAAGTTTCCACATCTTTCACAGTCCCCTGTACCAGATACACTAGCATATTCTGCAGAAAATCGTATACGTGCATTTTCAACTAATAATGTTGAATGCTCTGGTGAAAGTACTATAACATCCCTTGAGGTTATAATTCCAGCCAAATTATCATTATCCATTACAGGCAATCTTCTTATATTGTTTTTAGCCATTATTTTTGCAGCTTTATCTAAATCATCAGATATTCCAATAGTGATTAATTTTGTTGTCATCACATCTTTTACTTTAATGTTAGCCGCCTTTAGGTTCTTGGAAACTACTTTTCTAATGATGTCACTTTCAGTTATAATTCCTTCAATTACGGAATTATCTTTAACAATTAAACCACCAATTTTAAAATCAGCCATTACTTTACTAGCATCAGCGACAGTTGCATCAGATTTAATTGTTTTTGCATTGGGAGTCATTGCATCACGTATTGTCACTTTTGTTTCCATATAATCTAACCTCCTAACGGATGTCTAAAATTTTATGTATTTGTGGAATAACTCGGATATCAAGATATTTTCCCACATTTTCAGACATTCTAAAAAGTTTTTCTGTGTATTTACCCCATTCTTCAATCGGACTGGATGGTTGAAGTATTAATGATATCTTTGTTGAATCTCTGATTTTCTCAGTTAGTGTTTCTGAAATATTTACTATTGTGTCCACTTCTGTTTTGGGTAAAACAACTATTTTACAATATACGTTTGTTCCTTTTGATATTAATATGTTTGTAGATTCAATTTCATTAGATATGATATCTTCAATATTGGCTGTTTCAAAGTGTTCAGACAATTTAATATCAACAGATGCATAATTTACATATTGTGCTATTTTTTTTAATTGATTAGGGAGCGTTCCATTAGTTTCTAGCAACATAGGATAATTTTTTATTTCATGAAATTTTTTTATAAAATCCGCTTGTAATAAAGGTTCTCCACCAGTAAATGATATTGAATGAAAATCAGGAGTTATTAAATTATTTATTTTATCATGCAACTCTGTTACAGACATTTCTTTACCTGAAAAAACCATTTTACTATTACTTGTATCACAATATTTACAATTAAGATTACAACCTGCAAATCTAACAAATATTTGTCTTTTACCTATATATAATCCTTCTCCTTGTATACTTGAGAATACTTCAATTATGGGGGCTTTCATTTGAATCAACCAGTATCTTATTTATTAAATTTTGTATAAACTGCTCCTTGCCCAATTCCTTCATTTACACATACTTCTACAAAATTTAATATTGCACCTTTTTCTTTTAGTTTATCAAATAATTTTAGAGTAAAATATTCTGCTAATTCTTCGGCAGTTGTTGAAGTCAAATCTAATAGGACACAATCTTCCACAGGTAAGCTATAATTTTTATTTAAAATAGTAAACTTTACATTATACTCATCAATAGATTTAAAGATTATAAACTCATTTTTTAATGGAATTAATAATTTATGATCAAAATATTCACATAAATTCCTCATAATACTTTTTACTTCTTTAAAATCTGCCACAAATCCAAATTTTCCATTACGTTCACCATCAATACTTACATCTATAATATATGAATGACCATGTATTAAACCACAAGATTGATGTTCAGGTATCATATGTGCTGCAGAGAATCTTAGATTTGCATGTATTCCATCTAGGACTATTTTCATAATAATAAACTCCATGACTTAGTTATAATGCTCTTGTTTTAGAGATGTCTTCTTCAATTGTTTTTATTTCATTTGTATAAGTTTCCATTATTAAATTTATTATTTCATTTAATTCATTTTCATGTATTAAACCTGTTTCAAGTAAACCAATGGTATCCACATCATCAGGAGTCCCTTTACTTGTAATATTTATTCCAAAATGAATTTTCATGCTAGTTTGAGATATACTTGCAATTGATACTGTTAATTTACGACCATCAACATAGATATCATCCCCTTCACGAACTGAATATACTCCATATTGTGTTAAAATGTTTTGAAGAATCATGACTAATAGTCTTTGTCTATGATAACATAAACGAATACTTGGTGGTTGTGCATCAAAATGTTCTACTATGAAATTAATGTTTTCATCAGCTTTTATCTCTAAGCCAACATCTTCTACATCTATTACTTTTTCAGGTTTAATTTCCATTGATCCAATCCATGATACTATACTGGATCCTTTAATATTTTTTTTATTTAAGGCCCAAAGAGGTTGTATTTGACTTCCATCATAAGATATGTTTTCATTTAAGAATTTAGTAATCATACTGTGAAAAACTCCTAATTTTTTTGAAGAATGAGTCATTTATAGTTAATATTATGATTTCAATACTCAATATACTTATATAATTATATAATTTTTAAATTATTAAATAATGCATGATAGTTTATAATGATTTAGAATTTATACAATGAAGGAAATTTATTAAAGAGAATTATTTTCAATATACTCATATATAAGTGACTAATTATTTAATTTAGGGAGCATCCTTCTAATTTTCATAAATAATTAAATTTTTAAAATAAAGTTGTGTTAAAAAAATTAAAAGCTAAATTATTAATATTTAGATTACAATAGTTTTTATTATGAAAGTTAGACCTAGAGATTTTATATATAGTGTAGATGATTTGTTCTTTGCAACTACATCTTACCACCATCCAAATGATCGTGTTCTTGCTTTTTTAAGATATATTCCTGATGAGAATGGTGAACGGGTTAAAAATGGTCAACGATATACTAAAGTAGATTCAGATACTGCATATAAATTTTTAGAAGAAAATTATCCTTATTATTTATTTGATGATGATAAAACTGGTCTTAAAATGATGGGAGTTCCATTTGATAAAATTGAAAAAATATTACAACCAAATGAACGTTTAAAAGAGATTATTAATTCAGATACAGATAATCCTCTTTTTAAAAAAGTTATTACTATTGCTGAAACATTCCATGAATATGCTGATGTTCCTTATGATTGTTTAGGTATTTCTGGTTCAGTTTTACCTGGTTTAAATGACAATAGTGTTTCAGATATTGATTTTGTTGTTTATGGTATGGAAAATCAGCACAGATGTATGAAGTTATTTGGTGAAATTAAAGATACTGATGAATTTCCATTATTTAAAAGTATTAGTGATGATTTTTGGAGAAAAGTTTATGATAAACGTATAAAAGATAGTACTCTTAGTTTTGATGAGTTTTGTTGGTATGAAAAACGTAAAAATAATCGAGGGGTTATTGACGGTACTTTATTTGATATTCTTTTAACTCGGAATTGGGATGAAATTTATGGCGAATATGATGATATTCGTTATGAATCTTACGATCAAATTGTTATTGAAGCTAAAGTTGTTAGTGCTCTTGCTAGTTTTGATAATCCTTCTATTTATAGTGTTGAAAAGGTGAGTGTTATTAATGGGCCGGAAATTAAAGATATCAAGGAAGTTGCTTCTTTTACTCATACGTATGCTGGTGAAGTCAAAGATAATGAAGATATTATTGCGAAAGGTAGGTTGGAAAAAGTCATTAATACTAAAACTGATGAAATATATCATAGAATAGTTGTTGGAACCACTCGTGAAGCCTTTAATGAGTATATTAAGCTTAAAAAATCTCCTGTTTAAGATTATTTTTAAATTTTTTATTTTTTTAAAATTTAGTAATACTTTTATAAAAAAATTTATTAATAAGTTAGTATATACAATATAGTAAAAATATTAGGAGTCAAAAAAAATGACTACTTCTGTATCTTCAATAAACGAATATTTTTACTGCCCCTTAAAAGTATACCTTAAAGAATACACTAAACCACAAGAAAATATCACACCACAACAAGAAATACAAAAATTACATGGTAAAATTAGGAAACAAGTTTTAAAAGAATATCAAAATTCCGTAAAAAAGAATTTTAGAATAATACAAGATAATATGAATGCTTCAGAAATAAATCAAAAACTATTTAAGGATATACCTAAGATTTTAAGAAAAGTTATGAAAGAACATCATATTAATCCCAATGATGAAGCGGAATTTTTAGAAGATTTGAAAGAGGATCTTAAAATCCAAACAGCAATTTTAGCCCTTAAAACAAATCAAATAATAAATAAAGGTTATAATGATCCTAATTACTTAAGCGAATTATTATTTCCACCCATAATTGAAAATTATTTAATTAAAAATTTTGATTTAGGATTAAGTGGCCTAATAGATAAAATAGAAGTAGTTGATGGAACATATTTTCCCATAAAACAAAAAACTGGTAGAGGTCCATTACGTGGAGTATGGGATAGTGATGCACTTGAATTAGCAGCATATAGTATATTATTAGAATATGAATTTAATACTGAAATTTTAGTTGGATTTATTAATTATGGAAACATTAATGATAAACGACCAGTTGTTATAAACACTAAACTTCGTGAAAAATTGCAAGAAGTTTTACAAAGTATTTACTCTATAAAAAAAGGAATTTTACCTGAAATTAATCTTAATCTTAAGAAATGTGAAAAATGTGATTATAACAAAGCCTGTAAGGAAAATATAGACTTTACATAAAAAATTAACATAAACTGAATTAAAATTTTTATGACTCTAATTAATTGTAATACAATTATTAGGACATACTGCCATACATAACCGACAACTTCTACAAACTTGAGAATCACGAACTGTAACCACCGTTTCTGGAATAATTAAAACATTATTTGGACAAGCAATTGAACACTTTCCACAAGCATCACATCCATCCATATTAATGTTAATGTGACAATCAACTTCTTCTTTTTTCTTATCCTCTTTTTTCCTTTTCTTAAAAAATGAACTTAACCCCATACTAATCCAACTTTATTTTTTTATAAATAGTGAGTAAATATTATATTTTTATGTGAAGAGTAATTATTATTTAGAATATATTTACATAATATTACTCTATTTAAAAATTTAGGGGTCTGAATTTTTTTGTTGAAAATTCAGTCTAATTTTTTGTATTTTTGTTTCTTTTATTGTTAAACAGTTTGTGTTTGTA
>CADBMS010000112.1 GCA_902795935.1 uncultured Methanobrevibacter sp. | reverse complement strand
GGCTAAAAATCAATTTTAAGTGCAAAAATAAAAATTAGAAAAAAGGTTTTCTACAAAACCAAAAATTATTTAAATCGTTTTTTATCATTTAGAGTTACATATTTTGGTAAATACTTATTTGATTTATAAAATGACAAAATAGATGCGTAATTATAAACCATAGTTCTAAATTGAATAGTTCCTAAAGAATTACGCATAGTACGTGGTGCAATCTTATTTTTATCCATATATTTAATTATAGTTTTAGCTAAATTCAAGTAAGTTGCTTTTTTGAGTTTACCAGAAACCCTATTTTTAGTTGATTTAACATTTTTTGAAAATTTTTTAAAAGTAATTGCGGATAAAACCTTTTTATTAATATTCACGGTAGTTTTACTAGATAAATATAAATATTCACTCATACTTAGTTTAACTCCACCAACAGTTACAGTGGATGGCAATTTTCTATATTTAATTATATATTTTTTTAAATTTACTGAAGCAGTAAGAATATTTTTAACAGAAAATTTTTTGCTTATGCTTGATGATGAAGATTTAACAGAACTTTTTTTACTAAGCATATTTAATGGTGATTTAACAACTTTAAAAGAACTTGTAAATATAAATTTAGATTTATTAGTATGACCACTAACTATTTTTGCTAACATGTAAGTGTAATCATTAATATTAATCTTTTTTCCATTATATGTAACATAAGTTGGTGCTATACCATATTTAGTCATGAAATTTGCTATTTTAAGGGCTAATGTCCTATAATCCACTCTACTTAAAGTAAATGGTGATTTAAAAGTACTGGAACTAAAATTAGTAGGTAATGATAATTTTTTTGTTGTATTTTTAATAGGAATTGCACCAACATATTGTGCAGTGTAGTAAATCCAATTTTGAATACTTAATTTTGTAGATTTTCCATTTAATAATTTATTAGCATCCTTAGCTAATTCTACTGGTGAAAAATCATGTTTTGCAACATACTTTAAAATTGAAGTAATATTTTCAGTGCTTAAATGATTACTATTAGAATTTTTCGCATAACTTAAAAGTCCTTCAGCAATAGTTTTAATCATTTGATTTTTATTATCCCCATTAGCTCTTGCTTGAATAAAGCCCAAACCACCTTCAGAGATATATTTATAAGGATAATATAATCCTGCAAAATATTCATTAGAAAAATTATCATCCCAAGCACGTGCAATAAAATCTGTACTATTTACAGGTATTGTTCCATAATAAATAAAACAAACACCATCTAATTTAGAAGAATAATTTTTAAGATAACCCCTCATATCATATTGTACTAAACCATAAGTAGTACCTGAACAAAAATTTGATATATATGCTGCAATTCCTTTTTCAGCACTTTTAATTACCCTATTAACTTCATTAGGATTAGGTGCATTAGGATCTATAATTACCGTTGCCCTATCACCTATTTCTGTTTTAATAGCCTCCATGAAAGCAATATCTTCAGAAGAATTAATTATTTTATCTGAAGTCAAATATATGTATACTTTAGTATCATTAGAAGAATCACCTTTTGGATTAGATACAACTTGTGATTTTTTAATAACTTTACTATTATCTGCTTTTTCATTTTCAGATATACTCTGTGATACTGAATCTGAATTATCCCAAGAAATAGTGGATAAAGTAGTATTATTCTCAGTTCCACTTTGTGATACTGAATCTAAATTATTTTGAAAAGTAGCAGATATAGTATCATTATTTATTGCATCAGTATTTGCAGATACTGCAGATATAGATATTATAAGAAATAATAATAGAACTAATATTGAAACTACTTTCTTTTTACTTAATCTAGAATTGTGATTCAATTTCATGTTCCTCCATTAACCTTTCGCAATAATGACACCTCAAAGTAACCGGTTCCTTATTTATAACATAAAATTTATTTTCAACAGGCTCATTAGTATTAGTAATACAATTAGGATTTGAACATTTTAATAAACCGTTAATTTCATTTAATAAACCTATTTTTGCTTTATCAACAACTTCATAATCCCGTATAATATTAATTGTTGAATTAGGTGAAATTAATGCAATTTGATCCACTTCATTAGGTGCTAATTCACGATTTTCAATTTTAAGAATATCTTTTCTATCCAGGTTAGATGATTGGACATTCATAGCAATAGTTAAATTACTTTCACTATTTGGTAAATTTAAAATCTTTAGCACATTTAATGATTTATTGGCAGTAATATGATCAATTACTGTGCCATTTTTAATTGGTTTAACTTTCAATTCTTTTGGTTGTTTCATTAAATAACCTTTTAGAATTTATAAAGTAATATTTTCAATCAATATTACTTAATTTTTTAAATTCAATAATTTTTTTATTAAATAAAACATATAATATTTTCTAAAAAAAGATAAAATAAATGAATGAATTTTATGTTTTGTAATGTATTTATATTTAAAAAAATGAAAAAAAAGAATGGAAAATTGGAATTGTCTAAAAAAAATAATTTTAAGTTTTATTATTATTTATTTTTAACAACAATATTTTCAATAAATTTAGCATAAACTGGCCTTGTGAATAATATACCTATTATAACACCTAAAACTGTTGTAAATGCAAACCCAGAAAGCATACCAATACCAGTATAACCTCTTGAAAATCCAATATATCCTAATGGAAGCATAGCTGCAATCAATGTTCCTGCTGATGCAAAAATAATGAAAAATGCACTTTCAATTTTTTTACTAGTTCTTTTAGTTTTTTTAGTGTTATCAGCAAACAATACTTCGTCCGTGATAATGATTTGATCATCAACACCAGTACCAATAGATGCAATAATACCTGCAATTGCAGATAAATCCATATTCCATTTAATAATTGATGCTACACCTAATACAATAATTAATTCTGCTAAGGTAGTAACTATAATTGGAATTACTAAAATAGGATTTCTGTATCTTATAATAATTATAAATGAAATAACAAGTACTGATAATAATCCTGCAAATAATGCACCATTAGTGAATTTTTCACCCAATTCTGCAGATACGCTACTAATACCAACTATTTTAACTTGAACTGGTAATGAACCTGATTTAAGAAGTGTTTCTAGTTCTTTAGCTTGAGTTTGAGCTGCTTCTTTAGATCCTGCACTACCACTAACTTGTACTTGAGTCGAAGGAGTTCCGCCTGCAAGTTCTGCAGACACTTCTGGAGATGTTATTAGTTTATTATCTAAGTACATATTAACTTCAGCACCCGCTTTTCCTTTAGCTACTTTTGCAAATCTATTAGCTCCATCAACACTAACTTTAAATGGAACTGCATATTGAACATCATTAACTATAGATGCATCAACACTAACAATATCTGCACCAGTTAATACAGTTTTATTATCAATTTTTGCTTCGAATTTACCTGGAGATCCGACAATATTTGCAACTTCATCGGGTTTTACACCTGCAATTTCAACGATAACATTCTGATTCCCACTTGATCTTACTTGAATATCTTTAACACCATAAATGTTTAAACGTTTATCCAATACATTTGTAACTGCATTCATAGTACTCGCATCAACTGGTTTTTCAAGTTCTATTTGAATTAAAGATCCTCCTTGTAAATCTAATCCTTGTTGTATGCCTAATGTTGAAATACAAATTAAACTACCAATAATTAGAGCAAATAGCAATATTGTTCTTCTTTCTTTAAAGAAAGAAACGATTCCTTTTTCTTTTTTTCTTGCCATTATTTACCCCTCTCCAAATACCATTTCAATAATCCAAAATTCATACACCATGTTGAAAGAACATCTGCAAACAAACCCATGATTAAAACAGCTGCTATATCACTTAAAACATCAGCTTCAGGAATAAAAATTACAGTTACCGAATATAATGTTACCATTGACATTATTGCTGATAAAGACATTACCATACCTGTTTTAAAAGCCTTAACAGCCCTATCATCCACAGTGCCTTCCTTTCGTTTAAGAAGTCTAGTTGTTAAAAGAATATCAGTATCCACACTGTATCCAATTAACATTAATATTGCACCTACTGATGCAACTGATAATGAAACATGAAATAGAGACATTCCCCCCAATGCAATTATTATATCAAAAAGAGCTGCCAAAATAACTGCAAATGAAGGAACAAATTCTCTAAAGACAATAAACACTGTTATAGCCATAAATATAAATGCAAATCCTAATGCCCAATATATTTGATTAAGAGCGGCTTCACTTAAAACAGGACCAACAGAACTAAAACTAATTAATGATGCCGTTCCTTTAAGAGAATTTGTTAAATTTGTAACATCTACTGTATCACCAAATTCTACAGTTACTTTATTATCCACAAAACTGATTACTTTAGCGTCACTAATACCTAATTTTTCATTAATCAATGTAGTTATCTCATTAGAAGTAATATTCTTATCTAATTCAAGTACTGCTATTGATCCTCCTTTAAGATCAACACTTTTATCCAAGCCATTTACTCCTAATAAAATTAAAGATAACAACATTAGAATAACAGGTATTGCAATTAATGATTTATACAATTTAAGAATTTTTTCTTGCATGAAAATTTCACCGTTTAATGTTTTAGAGTTATTCAATAATTTTTATTAATAATACCATATCAATTTATTTTAAAGTTCCTTTTAAAGAAAAAATAAATAAAAGAATGTATAATATATAATTAATTAATATAATTCCGTTAATTAATATAAAATTATCTTTTATATTATATTATATTAATATTTAAGAAAAATTTATTTTGATAATATATAATAAATTAATTATATAAAAATATAATCTAAATTGAAAATATATGAAAATAATTCACGTACTTATATAATATATCAATTATTTGAGCAAATAATATATCAAATATTATGTTATTGTATAACACATATAATTAAATATATTTATGAATATTCTTAAATATTATAGTATTTTACTTAAAGTTTATCTCAAAAAAATTTTAGGGCCGGAATTCTTTAGTTCTCAGATAGTTGTTGTATGGCTGTTTTTGAGTGAAATCCTTGGGTTATGAGTAGTTCTCCTAAAAATACATTTAGGTATAGTGTTTTTTTGACTGATTTTGGTGTGTATGGTTATGTAAAAAATTTTGTGGGTTGTAATATTATTTTTACATATTTTTTTTATGTTTTTGTCATTATTTT
>CADBMS010000111.1 GCA_902795935.1 uncultured Methanobrevibacter sp. | reverse complement strand
TTGTTTGTTTGTTTTTTGAATTTTTTGATTCTTTTTTGTCGGGGGTATCTGTTTTTGTTTGTTTGTTTTTTGAATTTTTTGATTCTTTTTTGTCGGGGGTATCTGTTTTTGTTTGTTTGTTTTTTGAATTTTTTTCAGATGTGGTTTTATCTTTTTTTTCTTCAGTTGGTGAACTTGAAGTTTTTGCTTCATCATCAACTAATTCTTTTCCAGATTCTTCAGCTTCTTTTTTAGCTTCTTCTGAAACTTTTTCAGTTAAAGTTCCTATAGTGTTGTTAAATTTCTTTTTTAAAGAATCAAACAATTATTGTTCACGTCCTTGAACTTTTTGAAGTAATTCTTCTGCTTGAGGAGTGATTTTATTAATCATATCATTTAAAGTGTTTATGTTTTTACTTAATTTTCCCATAGCTTCTTTAACTTCTTCTTTTTGGGAATTAATTGTTATTTTTGCTTCATCAATGGTTTTAGTTATTGCAACACCAGCACCAACACTCATAATAACTTCATCAGTGTTTTTGATTTCTGCATTAACAAAAGAACCTGCACCAACTGGAATTAGTGTTTTTAAATCTTTTTCATCTTGTAATGCAGTTATAGTATTTTCTAAAATCTCTAATTCTCCAAGAGTTGTTTGCATAGCTTCCATTTGTTGTTGGAGTATTTCTGATTGTTGTTGGTACATATTCAATTCATCTACTAATGCTTGTAATCGTTGCTGGTCTTCCATTATGATCACACCATTGCTTTAATTATTGGATCTAGTACTTCTTCTGCAGAAATTTCATTAACATTTTCAATTTTGATTTGATTTCTGTTAAGATGATGTTTACTTCCAAATTCGGAGTAAATTTTTTCATAGATGTCTTCTTCTTTGATGGCTTTTAATTCTTTAGTGAATGGTTGGTATTTATCACCCATCATAAATTTTCCTGTAATTCTAAAAATTTTTGTTTTCATAAATATCCCTCGAGGAAACCTAGTGCTTCTTCTAATCTAGCCATTTCTGGACCTGTTGTTAATTCTCCAACTATAATTCCATTTGAATTAGCTGAAGAACACGCCCCTATTAAACCAACACCTCTGTTAACAGTACCAATATCTGCTGGAACTTTAAGAACATCTTCAATTAATTTTAATTCGTTTTCAGATGTTTGAGGATGTAATATTGCGCCTTTATTTGTAACGGTTGCTATTGAACCTACAATACTAAATTCTGCAATTTTACTTGGTTTAACATCAACGTCCAACACTTCTTCAATTGTTTCTATGGCTTTTTTTGACAGATAAGGGCTAACTATAGCTCCTTTATCGTTTGCTATTATAATATTTCCAACAGCAGTATGTTTATCTGGTAATTTAGCTACATTTAAACCAGCGTTTTTCATAGTTTCTATTTCTTTATCTAATGTTTGGTTAGTTAATAAAATACCCTTGGTATTACCAACTGATAATGCGCCTAATAATCCACTACCTGCAATAGGTGTTTTTAAAACATCTACTTCTAGTGCTTCTTTGATAGTGTTTTCTAATATTTCAGGAGTACTCACTGGAATTAGTGCAATATTATCTGTAACAGAAATGTAAACTCCCAAATTAGGGTTACCGCTGAAGTTTATTCTACGTAACATGCTTCACCAATGAAATAAATCATATAAATTCTATAATCACTGTTTAATTAATTTATTCTGCTAATGTAGCTATAACACTACCATATTCATCTTTAACAGCTTTTACTTTAATTTTTGATGGAATTTTTTGAATTCCCCTTTCCCAAAGCTTTTCGTTAATAGAATTATCTAAACTAACATCTTCAGATTTCATATGTTTTTCTAAAAAAGCTCTGACAATTTTAACTGCTTTAGGAGTTCTTTTAGTTCTTGGTGCTTCTTTTGCTTTTCTTAAAGGAATAATGTATGTTCTTTCCATAAAAAAATCTCCTTTATACTTTCAAACTATTTCTTCTCCAGTGTCTGGATTTAGGATTAACTTGTACTTTACGGTTAGTTTTCATCATAACCCAAAGTGGCACTCTCCTATTTTGTTTACCTGCCTTGGCAAGTCTTAATTTTTTAGCTAAAGGTCTGTTTCTACTCATTATATCTCCACTGTTAAATTAATTAGTTATTTTATTAAATTAAAAACCATTATTATTTTTCCATCCTGAGACTCTTGTTTGAAAATGTTTAGGAAAAAGTTTATTAGAAAAATTATGTCCTTTAATCTCATCAATCAAACATCGAATCTCAACTTCGTAATCAGAATTATTATCTCTATTACTTTCTTCATTAGTAACTTCAAATAAATTAAATGTTATATTTTTTATAGTTTTATATCCAAAACTTTGTAGATTTATATATTCAACGTTATGTCTATCTTCAAAGCTTCTAATTTCATTATCATTTAATTTAGGAGTTCTATCATCTCTACGAGTTCCATCAGCAATAACAGAATATTCGTTTGCTATTAATTCTAATACTTCGTGATGAATATAATTTATACCATTATTAGGGAAACCTTCTTCCAATATTAATTCAACACCTTTTCTTAAAATTTTATCATCTAATTTCAAAACTCTATGATTAAAACCAAGATTAGTAGCTGATTCTAATGCAGGAAGCCATGACTTATAAATTCCAAAGTTCACGGTCAATAATTCAACTTCAAAGCCCATATTTTTAAGAATTAAAGCCATTAATGAACTATCTTTCCCTCCACTGTATAATACTCCGGCTTTCATTGTTAAATATTATTTAAAAGTTATATTGATCTCTTTTTTCTGTTCAGACATCATTTTACGCAATAAAATTTTCAATTGTTCATCATTAATCTTATTTTGAATACGGCCCATCTGAGCTAATTGAATCAATTGAAGTTCTAGTTGTTCTACAAACTCAGGTCTTGTTAAACGAATATTAGTTAACCTGCTACGTGCTTCTGGTGTTAAAATTTGCATCATGGCTTGTCTTTTCTGCATTTCCATTTCTTCTCTCATTTGAGCTTGAGCTTGTAAGTCTGCAGGATTTTGGCCTTGTTGCATTTGTTGTTGTGCTACTTGTTGTTGTAATTCTTGCATTCTTTTGCGCCGAATATCGTCTAAATCAGTCATTTAATAATACCTTCTATAATTTTATGTCTGATTAATATAAGTTTAGTATTTAGATAATTCAGAAATTTCACTTTTAATTTCTGCAGAAGTGTTGTCTAAGAAAGATCTTCCTTTAGGAGTTACAGTTCTTCCACCTTCGACTTTTTCAACATATCCTGCATCTTCTAATTGATGTAAAGCTCCTCTAATAATTGCTCCACTTCCTTTTCTGAATTTTTCAGGATTCACGCCTCGGTCTTTTTTTCCACCATAATGGGTTCTTAAACTATTTACTCCAACAGGTCCATCAATGTAAACTCTACGTAATAATGCAGCAGTTCTTACAAACCACCAATCATCATTTTCTGGTCTTCTTTCTTTATGAACGCCAGTTTTTACAAAACTTGCCCATTCTGGAGCTTTAAATTTATCTTCTTCAGTTAATTTTTTCGCAACTTGATTTATTAATAAGTCTGCAGGCACATCATAAACAGTACTCATTCTTTTGGGCCTCCTAAATAATCATTTTTTCTTATATATTACAGCAACATTTCCTCTTATATCAACAAGTTTGGATTTTGTTTTTATGACAATTTCATCAATAAATTCATCTTTTTTAGATGAAATATTTCTTGAAAATTTAACTTTAACAATTTCTTGATTTTTAAGTTGTCTTTTTATTTCTTCAATAACATTGTCGTTAATTCCTGCTTTACCAATGTTAATAGTCATAGCAGTAAGAGATCTATTCATTAATTCTCTTTTGGATAATGTAAGACTCAATCTTTTTTCTCCTTTTTTCTTTTTTCTCCTTTTTGTATGGGACATTAGTAACATGTCCACATTCAAGGCATTTATAATGTACAGATCCATTGGTAACTCTTATTTTGCAGTTTGATCCAGGTTTTAAAAATTTATAGCAACCTTTGCACACACGCCGTTTCCATTTAGATGATAATGGAATATTATATTTTGTTGATATATTCCTGGCCAATTTCACATAACGATTGGATCGTTCTGGATGTTGGGAGAATTCACTATCTGCCAATTTAAAGAGGATATCTATTCTTTCTTTACCAATTTTAATTACCCATTTTGGTCTGAATCCTCTTTTCAACGTTTAACCTCTTATATAAGGAATTTATAACCATATAAATAGAGAATACATGCCAATAATTTATAATTATAAATAACTATTATAATTATATGGATAATTTATGACAAAATGTTATCCTAATAATTAGGATGATAATATTTTATAAGTAAGAATATTATAAGTCATTTGTATTTTGCTATTTAAAAAGGTTTTTATTAATATTATATATTTTTTTATTAGCATTATAAAAAAATAAAATTAATAATATTTTCGTACATAACACTAAAACTTTAATATGTTACATTTTAACATCATAAATTTAGTATTATTATTTACTTTTCTTTTCTTAGTTAATAAAGATTAGTTTTTGTGAGGCACTAACAAAAATTGAGTTTTTTATGTTTTTATATTTCAAAAATATTTTTAATTTTATAATGTTGCCTGAATTAACCAATCCATAAAATTAACAGAGCCCACAGGATATTTTGCATTATTATATAAGATATCTGTTATGCAATCTAAAATTTCATCAAATGAAAGATTAGTAACATCAATTTCACAGGCTTTACTATCATGAATTTCATAAGATTCAACAGAACAAACTCCTATAGCTTCAGCTTCTAAATTTTCACGAATCTTAGAATCAGAATAATTTCTCATTTTTAAACGATCTTTCAAAATATTAGGATTAACTCTAAGAATAATAACTAAATCAGCACCTTTACAAAAATGAGATAAATGACCATCAACAATAACAAATTCAGCATCAGTTTCTAGTTCAATTATTTTATTAATTTCTCTACAAAGAATATTTTCATCAACGATTTTATATTCTTTTTCTTCATCAATTTCATCAAATAAATTTTTATCTTCAACTAATGTACTGATATTAATTAATTTAGCATTAAGTTTGTTTGATAATATTTTACTAACAGAACTTTTACCAACACCTGGTGTGCCAGTAATAAATATTTTTTTAACAGAATTCATAATAATTCCGGAGATAATTAAATTTATTTATGTTTTATAATTCTTAGAACATCTTGATCATGTAGGATATGATCAGGTCCTACTTTTTGTCCTTCGAATTTAACAGAAGTGCCCCAAACTTTAGCGTGTCGGAATTTTTTAGCGAAATCTCTATGTAATTTGCCACAAACATCAATAACACTTGAACCGTCCTTAATAATTAATGGTTCTTCAAGATCTGCTTTACGACCTTGTGGTTTTAAATATATTCTAATCAATTTTAAGCGTTGAAAAATTTCTTCTTTTAATTCTTCAACATTAATGCCTTTATCTGCTGAAATAAATAATGAATCCGGATTTTCTTTTTTAACTGTAGTTAAATAGTCTGTATCTGCTAAATCAATTTTATTTAACACAACAACAGCAGGAATATACATTCTGTTACCTTCCATAGCATCAATAAATTGATCCATAGTAACATCTGCTCTTAATAAAACATCTGCATTATGAATTCCATATTCATTTATAATTGACCTAATAATTTTTTCATCTAAATGAGTTAATGGAACTGTTGAAGATAAATGAACTCCACCTAATTTATTTTTTTTAATAGTTATATCTGGTTTTTCTTCATTTGGTCGGATACCTACATTATTTAATTCTTTTAAAATAACATTCAAATGTTGTGGGTTAAAAACATCCATTATGATTAATATAAGATCTGCACTTCTGGCAACAGATAAAATTTCACGCCCCCTGCCTTTACCTAAAGCAGCTCCAGTAATTATTCCTGGTATATCAAATACTTGAATTTTAGCTCCGCGATATTCCATTACTCCTGGAACAATATCTAATGTTGTGAATTCATAAGCTCCTACTTTAGAACCTGCATTTGTTAATTCATTTAATAGTGTTGATTTTCCCACTGATGGAAATCCTACAAGAACAACTGTGGAATCTCCTGCTTTTTTCACATGGAATCCTTTTCCTTTATTTCCAGAACTTTTTCTTTGGATAGCTTCTTCTTTTAGCTTTGAAATTTTTGCTTTTAATTTACCTATATGATGTGAAGTAGCTTTATTGTAAGGAGTTTTTGAAATTTCTTCTTCAATGTTTTTTATCTTTTCATCGATATCCATAGCACTCACGTTAATATAAATAATAAAAATAGTTTTTATAGTTTTTTATTTAATATTAAGTAAAATATTTTTTAGTTATACTAGTATTTAATGATATGTTAATAAAATCTTCTAAAATATAATAAAAAAAAGAGTAAAGAATTATGATTTATTTCATAATTCCTATTTTGATGTTTTATTTCCTTTTGAAGTTTCTGTACTATTTGTATCTGTAGTATTAGTGGTTTCAGTAGCATTTATTTTAGAATCTGCGGAAGTCCACAACATAACGCCTGTTTCTTGATGTAAGTATTTGAATGATGTTTGATTAAATCCACCAAGTAAGAATAATTTAGTGAACATGGAATCTTCCATTTCTTTATTCATAATTACGCTAATATAAGAACTGTTTTCACCGATAACTAATAAACTTAAATCACTACTATTGTCACGAATTTCATTAATCTTTAATTCAACTCCTTCAACAAATACTAATTTGTGAGGTGTTATTGTTTCATTTTTACTAGTTAATGATTCATTATTTGCTTTAGTGATTATTGTTGCATTTACGCCTTCAGTAGTGTTTGCTTTTTCAGTAATTCTAGTTCCAATATATCCACCTTGAATTTCTGTGTTAACTGTTTCAATTACAGTACCATTATCTGTTTTAACAGGTTTGGAACTTTTTTGGGATACATAGTAACTTCCTGGTGTTGAATTTTGTTTATCAAAATTCCAATTACCGAAATAACTCCACCATCCTGCTTTACCTAACATATCCGAACTTGCTACAAATACAAATGGTCTTGGTTTACTTGGATGTGTGTAGTTGATGATTGTATTTGCTTGTGAATTGCTTAAAGAGTATTTTTTTATTAAATTATTTTTAGCTTCTTCTTTTTCAAGAGGTAAATTTTCAAGTAATATGTTCACACTTTTACTTGTGTTTCCAGTGTAGTTTATTAGAGTATCTGTTGCTAAATCTCCACTAGTTGCTAACATATTAAATATGCTTAATGATAAGTTTTCATTACTAGTGGACATTGCTTTACCCATCCAAAATGCTCTTTGACTGTTTTGTGAACCTCCATCAAAGGAAACATGTCTATCTGCGGATACTGCAAACATATGCCCGAAATCCCACCAGGACATGATTACTGTGTCATTTGGTGTATTATTGTTCACCCATTCCATTGCAGACCACATTCCATCATCGGTTCCTGGTGCAATACTGTAAGATATTAGGCCTGCTCCACAAATAGATGGCACAACGATTGCAAATAATATTATTAACATCAATATTGGGGCAGTATATTTTTGGTTTTTAATAAATGCTATGATTGCAGCAGCTATTGCTCCTCCAATTAAAGCAACTATTATTGAGTAATTTAATAAATAAGTTACAGGGTAAACTAGAACTGTTCCTGCAATAAATGCAACTAAGAATAATGTTTCATTACTTAATTTAGTTTCTTTAAAGTAATCTCCAATTAAACCAACAAATATTCCTGAACTTAAACTTATTGGGAGTACTAATGTGGAAATAAATCTAGATCCTTTAAATGATACATATATTGTAATAGCAATCCAAATTGTGAGCATTACACTGAAGAATAAATTATTTTTTGTTTTATTCTTAATTTCTTGACTACTTAATTTTGAAGTTTTTGAAGTAGTATCTAAATTTTTACCTTTACCTGCAGTTTTTTCTTTTCCACTTTTAGTTTTCTTCATATCTGATATGAATTCAGCTTTAGTTTTACTTGGATTTATTATTTTCCAAATTAATAACACAATGCCTAATATTGCTGAAGCAAATACTAATAATCCGCCAACACCACCTACAAGTGATCCTTGATTGGCTATTAATGCAGACACTCCGCTTGTGATGAAATCAGGTATTTGCATCTCTGAAACTGAAATATATACATTAGGGAATGAACCCGCAGTTTGAGCTAATGATTGCACATCATTTACACCAATAAAATTAATAATGGTTTCTGAAATAGATCCAACACCTTTTGTTAATATCATAAATGCTGCACCTAATCCAAGTATAACTATTACGGATAAAATTTCTTTATGTTCTGAAATTACATCTTTTACGTTTGCATATTTTCTATGTTCTATTTTTTTATTGTAGATAAAACTAATTATGGCATAGATTATTGCGATTATTGCTATAAGGGCAACATAAAATACATATCCTACCCAAGCCATAGAAAATACTGCTAATGATACTGCAGATAATACTGCAAAAATAACACTTTTTATAACACTGTTAGTTATGACACTTTCTATAAAGAACCACATTGCTATAAGTGGAAAAATCATGTTGAACATATCTGTATCAAAAAATCCTGCAAATGTGTGTGCAAAATAGGTTGGTGCAGTTGCAATTATTATTCCGGAAACAATTCCACCATAGTCGTTTGTTATTCGTCTTCCTAATAAGTATGCTGGTATTACACATAGTGATGCAACTATACTTCCTGTCCAAAAAGCAACATTTTTAAGAGGTATATCTTTAAACATATTTGCTATTTGATAGAATATGGTTGTTACGTATGTTATTAATGGAGGATAATCTACAACTCTTCCATTTGGATAATAAGAATGTTCATCCCAGTTTGTTCCATTTACAACAGAATCTCCCAAAATTCCTTTTTCTACGTAATTATTTGTCAATCTGTAGTTATAATAAGAGTCCATTTCACTGAAATATGGGAGTCCTGAGGCATCTCTGTAAAAATCTTGCATATCATTTGGAACTGCACTTATATTATAAGTTTCAGCTCTTAAAGAGAATGCCAATGTAAACAATAGTATAATTATTACTATTGGTTTTATTTTGTTTATTATGCTTAGTTTTTGCATTGATTTT
Source organism: uncultured Methanobrevibacter sp. (assembly GCA_902795935.1). GTDB lineage: Archaea > Methanobacteriota > Methanobacteria > Methanobacteriales > Methanobacteriaceae > CADBMS01. The sequence continues at coordinate 11,486 of CADBMS010000111.1, read as the reverse complement.
CCTCTTTTTTTTATTTTATTATTATTTATTGTTTATATTTACTTAAATTTTATTTATTTTTATTTTTATATTGTATCTTAATATTTAATTTTTTTTAATTTAAATTCATTATTTCTAAAATATAATTTAATATTTTTTATTTAAATAATATGTATTTTATTTTTGTAAAATTAATTATAACAATCATAAATTCTATTTTTTTTAAAAAAATGGGCGTTCGCCAAAATTCAAAAATTAATTTTTGAAAAAGCTTAATTGTGTTTTAATTTTGAAATAAAGAAAAATTTTTATACACAAATTCATTTTGGAGGACATTCAAATAATAATTAAAAATTCATTAATATTCACTATATCTATTAATTAAATTTTTAACATAATTTCACTCTTTGACTTTATTTTGTTCTTCAGATTTTTTAAAATCATCAATAGAGCTAGTGAATCTACATTTAGGAAAGTTAGAACAACCAATAAATTCTCCATATCGCCCATTACGTTTAAGGAGTTCATTACCACATTCTGGACAATTCCCAACAACTTGTGGTTCTACTTTAACACTAGTGTCAATACCACATTTTGGATCCATGCAAGCACGTTGACGAGGTTTACCATAAGAAATCAAAGGTAAATTGCATTTTTCACAAGTAGTTTTAAGAACACTAGCGCCTTTAGGTAAAGAATAAGTAGCATTACATTTAGGATATTTAGAACAACCAACAAATGTACTTTTATTACGAGGTGAATATTTTAATAATAGATTACCACCACATTTACATTTACCCACAATTCTACTTTCTTTATAAGAATCATAAATCTGTTTACCAATTTCAGATTTATTTTTATTAATATCATCAAGAATGCCCATAACTTCTTTTTTACCATCATTAATAAGTTCATCCTTATTAATTTCAGCATTCATTATATTTTCTAAACCAGAATCAAATTGCCTAGTTAATTCTTCACTTGTGATTTTTTTACAATATTCATTTAAAGTATCAATAATATGTTCACCTAATTGATTAACACTAATTTTTTTACCACTAATGTACTTTCTAGTATATAAAATTGCAACAATATCTGCACGAGTAGCTTTAGTACCCAAACCCCTTTTTTCAAGCTCTTTAATTAAAGAAGCTTCATTATAACGTGCAGGAGGTTTAGTTTCCTTTTCATCAGATATAATCTCTTCAACTTTAAGTGAATCTCCTTCACTAATATCAGGAAATTCATCATTATCTACCTTACGGAAAGGATAATGTTCTAACCAGCCCATATATGATACGCATCTATTACGAGAAACAAAAGTATTTCCTGCAATATCAAAATCAGTTTTCATGGACTTAAATTTAGCATTTTCACCAAAAACACTAATAAATCGATATACAATTAATTCATAAATTTTACGATCATCTTTAGTCAATTTTTGAGGTAATAAACCAGTAGGATGAATAGCAGGATGTGCAGCATCAGTTTTTTTACCTTCATTAGGTGTAGTTTTATTCTTCAATTTGGAAATTTGTTTTTTAAATTTAGCATCGCCTGAAAGTTGCTTGAAAATCTTTTCAAAACCAATATTTTTAGGTAATTTTTGTGAAGAAGTTCTTGGATAAGAGGTATATCCTTCAGTATAAAGATTTTGAGCAATTTGTTGGGTTTTTTTAGGGCTGAATCCAAATATGGAATGAGCTTCAGATTGAAGTGCACCTAAATCGAATGGTACTGGTGGCTTAGTTGTACTCTCACTTATACTTATTTTATCAACTATTGCATCTGCACCTTTACAATTATTATAAATTTCATCCGCTTTTTCTTTATCAAATATTTTACCTTCAACACTATCGGCATTAATAGAACCTTCAAGTTCAGCTTTAATCATCCAATAAGGTTCAGGTATGAAATTAGCAATTTCTTTTTCACGATCTACTAAAATAGCTAGTGTGGGCGTTTGAACTCTACCTGCAGAAAGTTTAATAAATCGTTTAGTTGACTCTCTTACAGATTTCATTAATGACCTAGAGATATTAACTCCAAAAATAAAATCTAAAACATGTCTAGCAATACCACTATCAACTTGATTTAAATCCAACTCAATAGGGGTTTCATAAGCTTTAATTATATCTTCTTTAGTTAAAGTTGAAAATTTCATTCTTTTAACATTTTTCAATGAATTTTCTCCACAACAATATTTTAAAGTATTGTATCCTATAAGAGTACCTTCTATATCGTAATCGCATGCATGAATAAATTGTGTAGCATCTTTAGAAAATTTTTCAATAGCTTTAGCATAATCTTTAACGTATGCTTTTTTTTTATCAGTATCATAAAGAGGAACCCATTCTAAATCAAAAAAATGTTCTTCTTTTCCATTAATTGGTGCTAAAGTGTAGAGATGGCCTACTGCAGATAAAATTGTTATTTTTTTATCGTTTTCCTCTATTTCCCAATAATTGACTTTTTTATATTTTTTCTTTTTAGCATTGGATGATAATGCTTGAGCAATTTTTTCAGATGATTTAGGTTTCTCACATATAATAACTTCATGCATCTTTTTAAACCTCAATGTTCCTTTAGTTAAAAATTAAATTAATTTATTCAATAGTTATCTTATTAATGTTTATAACTTGCTTATGTATTATATAATTTAAGATTAATTGAAAGAATACCTATATTTCTATATAATATTATATTTTTCCTTCTTTATTATAAAATCCATAAAATTCACTACAGTAATCACAAACAGGGAATTTACCATAATGATAATATCCAAGTTTACTTTTATTCATATCAAATTTTTGTAAACAAAAATAACATGTTTCAATTTTTTCTTCACTTTCATCATTTTTAGAATTCTTCATATTATCCATTATTTTATTGATTGTTATTAATTTATTTAGTAGAATATACTATTGCAATTAATTCATTAAATATCTGTATAGTTAAACAACAATATTTTATCTAATAATCTATTTAGCATATATTTTTTCAAATAATATTTTATAAACTGAACCTGGTACTAAGTATACTAATATCAAATATATGGATAATATAAATCCTTTAATCCACCCTGTATGTTTATATAAAACTGCGATTAATGAAATGGTATTATATTTTATGTTTTTTTTATTTAACGCTTTGTCAGTCATAATTGCAACAGGAAGGACAATAAGGTAATTATTAGTGGGTATGGAATGATTATCTAAATTTTTATAGAAAATTTTTCTTATTTTTTTATCATTTATCATCAGCCCTACATTCAACCAACCTTCGTAAAATTTTGTATATGTGTATGTATGTTCAGCATCGTTTTCAGGATTATTGCCTTGAATAATTAAATCTTGTTTTGCTCTATATAATAAAAAATTTTCATTAACAGTTTTACTAATAAATGAAAATTGTGGAAAGAAATTTGGAACATTATCATATGCTTTAATAATATCATCTGAATCAAGGAGTTTGGTTTTAAAAATATATGATGAAATAAAAGCAAGATCCATAAAATATTTTCCTTTTATAAGTTTAACTAATTCTAAAGCACGAATTTCTCTATTTTTATCATAGTCTTCAATAATTTCTGTTAAATCTTTATCATTTTTATTTTTTTTATTTGATGGGAGGAGTGGTGATGATACATGAATAAAATCATATTTATCACTTAAAACAGCTTCAATTACATCATCACATTCTGAAAAATCATAATCATCATCATCAGCAAGTAACCATGTGTATTCTGATGTGGATGTTCTTAAACCTTGGGTGATATTAGCATTTCCTCCAATATTTCGGTTATGTCTTATAACTTCCATATTTGGAAATAATTTAGAATATTTTTCACATACTTTAGATGTGTTATCTGGTGAACAATTATCTAAAATTGTAAATTTACAATTTTTAAAAGGACTATTAAAAAATTGTTTTAAAGTGTTCTCAAGATATTGGGCGCGGTTGTATGTAACTAAAATTAATTCTAATTTATTTTCTATCATTTTATCCATCTTAATTTAAAAAATATTAATAATAACTTATATCATTGTTTTATAAAGTAATTAATAGTTTCTAGAATGCCTTCTTCAAAGGAGTATTTTATTTTAAATCCAGTGTCTTTTTTAAGTTGTGATATGTCTCCTGACATATATTTAACTTGATTTTTATTATATTTCCTTTTTCCAAAACCTATTTCATATTCTGGATTAATTAAGTCACGGATTTTTAAAATATATTCTTTTAACTGTTTTTCTTCTTCTCCAGATATTATATATGTTTTATTATTTTTTCCATAAATTGCTATTTTATATAAAGCTCTAGCACAATCAATTGAATAGATATAATTCCAAATTTGTTCACCTGGTGTTGTATCAAATTTTTCATTTTTTAAAATAGATTTAATTAAAGATCCAATCAATGAATTATTGTCTCCAGGACCATAAACACTTAAAATTCTAGTCCAACAATGTTTAATTCCTAATTGGTTGGAAAAAATTCTACTTAAATTGCCTGCAGCATATTTAGCTATCCCGTAACCGGTTATTGGCTTAATATTTGTATTTTCTGTTAATAGTTTATCATGTATGCCAAATTCGGCTTGTGAACCCGCACCAACAAAGCTATGACAACCAATGTCATATGCTAATTGTGTAGCATCTAGAGTATATTCAATATTTTTTAGTTGGGAATGAATATCATTTCTATTAATTGTTCCATAAGTTTTTGACCATGCTAAATGGAAAAATAAATCTCCATGTGAAATTTTATTTTTTAATGATTTAAGGTTACTTATATCGCAGGGAATTATTGTTATGTCAGAATATTTGTATAATTTATCATTATTTGGAGAATCAGGTCTAACAATAGCAATTACTTCATGTTTTTCATGTAATAGTTCGATTAATGCTAAACCAATCATTCCTGTTGATCCTGTAATAATGATTTTCATCATTAATCGCTCCAATCATCTATTAAATCAATGTACATATTTTCTTTTAGTTCTTTTTTATCAAGGAATGGTTTCATATCTTCTAAGGGTGCAGATACCATTTTTCCATTAGGTAATTTCTTTGAAGCAGATTTGGGTTCAAATGATTGTTTAGTATCTACAAATATTTCACAAATTATTGGAGTTGTGGTGTTTAATGTGTCATTAATGTTATTTTTTAAGTTATCAATTGAAGAACAACTAATATATTTAAATCCATATGCTTTTGCAATTTTTTCCATATTTGGGAAACTAATATCTCCACTATCAGATCCTATACCAATAAAAGGTTCTTCAAAGAAAGAACGTTGTGTAATTCTAATGGATTGATAGCCATCGTTATTTATTAAAAATATTTTTATAGGGAGATTATGGTGAATAATGGTTTGTAATTCTTGTAAATTCATTTGTATACTTCCATCACCACAAACACATATGATTTCATCTCCATCCATTCCAAAACATGCTCCAATAGCGGCAGGTAAATCATAACCCATTGATGCAGAACCAGAATTAACAACTAATCTTTGTCCTTTTTTTAATTTATATCCATGAATACAAGCACATGCAGCACCATTTGCTACAACAATTTTATCATTTTCTTTCATACAATCTGATAAAGTATCTAAAAATGCATAAACATTAATTTCATCTTGTTGATATTTAGATTCATCACATACAGGATATTTTTCTTTCCAAATATTGCATTGGGTTATCCATTTTAAATTATCAAACTTAGTATTATGATATTCTTTTTTAAGATATTCATCGAATTTTTCTAAAAATTCTTTAATATCTGATTGAATAGGCATATCAATATCAATTGTGGGTTTTTCTATTTCTGCTGGATCAATTTCTACCATAATTTTATAAGCTTCCCTAGCCCAACTTTCATAAGCAAAAGACACTTGTCTGGTGCTTAATCTACAACCTAATGATAAAATCAAATCACTATTTTGAACTGCAAAATTTGCTGCTCTATCTCCAAAAGAACCACCGCATCCTACAGTTAATGGATTGTCGTATTCTAAAGAATCTGTTGCATTCCAAGCATTTACAACTGGAATCTGTAATTTATTTATTATATTTAAAAATGATGAATATGCATTATTTGTTCTAATAGCACTTCCAGCATAAATAACTGGTCTTTCGGCATTTTCAATCTTTTTTATTATTTTATCTAAAATTTCAGGGGTAACTGGATCTCCTAAATTTGGGTTTAATTCATTTGGATTAAATTCAATTAAATCATCAGTATCGATTATGGCGCCTTGAACATCTAAAGGTATATCAATCCAACATGGCCCTGGCCGTCCATTTAGAGCTAAATATATTGCTTTTTGAAGAGAATATTTGATTTTATTGGGATTAATAATCATTTCAGAATATTTGGTCATAGTTTCTATTGTTGAAATAATATTCCATTCTTGATCTCCTAATTGACGCAAATTTAATCCAGTACTATCAACAGTCATTTCATATTTGACCTGGCCTGAAATAATTAACATTGGAATCGAATCAAGATATGATCCTAAAACTCCTGTAATTGCATTAGTTCCTCCTGGACCTGTTGTAACGCATACTGCTGGAAGTTTATTTGACATTCTATAATATCCTTCAGCAGCAATAGTGCATGCTTGTTCATGGTGGTTATGAATGCATTTTAAGCTATTATTATGTCCTAAACCATCATTTAAATGCATAGCTCCACCACCAACAACTGTAAAAACTGTATTGATGTTATTCTCCACTAAAAATTGTGCAATATAATCTGCTACTCTTATTTTCATATTATCCCTTTTATCTTAGTACTCTTCCAGATTTATTACCATCTACTAAACTATTCACTTCTTCAACAGTGACTAAATTACAATCTCCTTCAATACTGTGTTTTAAACAACTTGCTGCTGTAGCAAATTCTAAAGTTTTATCTAATGGGATATTATTAATAAAACCATATATTAATCCTGCTGAAAAGCTATCTCCGCCTCCAACACGGTCAACAATATGGATTAAGTACTCTTTGGAATGATAGAATTTATCACCATCAAATAATACTGAAGCCCATTTATTATCACTAGCAGATAAAGATGTTCTTAAAGTACAAGCAATAATATTACAACCATATTTTTCATGAAATTTCTTTGCTACAGATTCATAAGAAGAATAATCTATTTTGCCAATTGAAACATTAGTATTTTTTGCAACTATTCCAAATATTTTTTCTATATCTTCTTCATTTGCAATGCACACATCCACATATTTAATAATTTTTGACATTACATTATAAGCATCATTTTGTGACCATAATTTAGAACGATAATTTAAATCACAACTTATTGTCAAACCTAATTTTTTAGCTTGTTTGCATGCTTCTATTGTTATTTTTGCCATTTCTTTACTTAAAGCTGGTGTTATGCCTGAAAAGTGAAACCAAGTAACATTTTTAAATATTTCTTCCCAATTAAAATCAACAAGTTTAGATTTTGATATTGCAGAATTTTTTCTATCGTAAATTACTTTTGAAGGTCTTTGACTAGATCCTTTTTCAAAAAAATATATTCCTAATCTTTCACCTTCTTTTTGAATATATTTGGTTCCAACACCATATTGTCTTAAATTATTTAGTGCACTTTGCCCAATTTCATTATCAGGTAATTTTGTGATAAATTCAACTGGGATACCATAATTTACTAATGAAACAGCAACATTAGCTTCACTACCTCCATAATTAATATCAAATGTATCTGCTTGAACAAATCTGTTGAAACCTATAGGGGATAATCTTAACATTATCTCCCCAAATGTAACTACTTTTTCCATAAAATCACTATAATTCTACATCAACCCTTTGTTTTAAATCATTAAATCTATTCTGATCTTCATCTACAATGGTTTGATAATATTGTAATTTATTTTGCAAATAAAGATATTCAAATCTTATAGCTAAATCAATAGCTTCCTTATAATTATTATTCAATTTATTTATATCAAATATTATTTTTCTAGTTTCAATTCTATCAACTGAGTCTTGAAGTTCTTTAATAAAGTTAATACTATTAATTGATATAGTACCGCCAAAAGCAGTGTTAAATCCATAATCGTTTGCAACATCAATAATATTTTTACAATAGTCCATCATTTCCTTTCCATTAATTTCTGATTTTGGAATCCCACAAGATTTTGAAAAGTCACTTCGCCCTATAACAACAGTATCTAAAAAATTTTGATTTTCTTTGTAAATAGTTTCCATATTTTTATATGCTGTTATGGTTTCTAGATTAATAATTTTGTCAATGTTCCTATCTTCTTTTGAAGGAAATACTTTTTTATATGCATTATAAAATTTTGATGCAGCAAATGGTGTTTCTATCATAGGAGCCATAATGCCTTCAGCATTTAATATTTTACAGTCATCAAGATCTCGTACAGCTTCACATCCTCCAATTTTTATATACATTTTCAGCCCGGATTTTGAAATAATGTCTCTTAATTTTGTTAATTCATCTTTTCTTGAACCTTCTGTTTCAAATTCAGATTTAACTGCTATTATTCCATAATCTTTTTTTAAAAATTTTAGAATTTCAACCATTTTTTCTTCAATGATATTCATGTAATAACTCCATTTTTTTGAAAAACATCCTATTAAATAATTGTAAAATTATATTTTGATTTAAATATTGGATATATCATCTAAAATATTATTGAACTATAAATTCTTAATATATTGATAAGATATCCTTATGAAATATTTAATTTTTGTAAATAATACTAGAATTATTTACATAATGCTTTTTTAATACATTTTATTGTATAATCTATTTTATCTTTACCCATACCTGGATAAACACCTATCCAAAATGTATCATTCATTATACGATTTGTATTTTCTAAATTTCCAATAATTTTGTATTTTGTAGTATCTCCCCTTATTTCATCAAAACAAGGATGTTTTGTAATATTTCCTGCAAACAACATTCTAGTTTGTATTCCATTTTCTTCTAAATATTGAACTATATGATTTCTTTTCACTCCTTTTTTAACAGTAATCATAAAACCAAACCAACTAGGATCTGAATTACTTGCTTTTTCTGGAAGTATTAATTTATCTTGAACTGATTCTAATCCATTTAATATTCTGTTAAAGTTTTCTTTTCTTTTTTCAACAAACGAAGGGAATTTTTCTATTTGAGCACAGCCTATTGCTGCTTGCATATCAGTAGCTTTAAGATTATAACCAAAATGTGAGTAAACATATTTGTGATCATAACCTACAGGTAATTCTCCATACTTATTAGTGAACCTATTTCCACATAAATTATCTTGTCCCGATTGGCATTGACAATCTCTTCCCCAATCTCTAAATGATTTTACAATTTTAGCTAGTAAAGGGTTATCCGTGTAAACAGCCCCTCCTTCACCTGTTGTTAAATGGTGTGGTGGGTAAAAACTACTGGTACCAATATCTCCAATTGTTCCAGTTAACTTTTTTTCACCGTTAATAGTATAAGTACTACCTAATGCATCACAATTATCTTCAATTAACCATAAGTCATGTTTTTCACAAAATTCTTTTATGTATTTCAAGTTAAAAGGATTACCTAATGTGTGTGCTATCATAATTGCTTTAGTTTTATCGGATAATGCATCTTCTAATAGATTTATATCAATATTGTATTGTGGAATTGTTACATCGACAAAAACAGGTATTGCACCATACTGTATTATGGGTGCAATTGTTGTAGGAAAACCAGCAGCAACTGTAATTATTTCATCACCTCTTTTTACTTGTCGTTCTTCAAGTAATGGTGATGTAAGTGCCATAAACGACAGTAAATTAGCTGATGAACCTGAATTTACAAATGAACAATATTTAACCCCAAGATATTCGGATAACTTTTTTTCAAATTCGATAGTATACCTGCCACTAGTTAACCAAAATTCTAAAGAACTATCAACAAGGTTGATTATTTCTTTTTCATCATAAACTCTAGATGCATATGATATTTTATTTCCTTCAACATATTTTTCAGGAATATTATGAAATTTTTTAGCATATTCTTCTACTAAATTTAAAATTTCTTTTTTAGCTTCTTTTTCTGTTTTATTTTCGAAAATATTATTCTCCCCTTTTAATTGTTGTAATATATTCATTAATTTGTTTATCAGTATATTCGATAATATTTTTATCATCAATATACATTTTTGTCCATTCAACTGTTTTTTGTACTGATTTTTCAATGTTCCACACTGGTTTCCAATTAAACTTATCTTTGATTTTTTGATTATCTAATTTTAATAGTGTTGATTCATAGGGGCCATTATCTGATTTATTAATCCACTTAATTTTATTTTCATTATTTTTGTTAAAAAATTTACAGTACAAATCAGCAAGTTTACCAGTTGTTATACAATCATTATCATCAGGCCCAACATTGTAATAACCAGCATAATCTTTATTTTTATATTGTTTTTGAATAATCATTAAATAAATGAATAAAGGTTCTAATACATGTTGGTATGGTCGTATAGAGTAAGGGTTTCTAATAATAATATCCTCATTTTTTATAGAGGCTTTCACACAATCAGGTATTATCCTGTCTATTGAAAAATCTCCTCCTCCAATAACATTTCCTGCTCTTGCTGTAGAACAACTTAAATCCATATCTTTAAAAAAAGAATTATTATAAGAATGAGTAACTAATTCAGAACATGATTTGCTGTTAGAATATGGATCATAACCATCTAATTTTTCATCTTCCTTAAATGAATGGTTTTTATTAGTATTTTCATAAACTTTATCTGTTGTAACATTTAAAAAAGATTTAACATAATCACAGTTACGGATAGATTCACAAATATTCACAGTACCCATAACATTAGTTTCATATGTGTAATGTGGTTTAGTATAACTTATTCTTACTATGGGTTGAGCAGCCATATGAATAACTAGTTCTGGTGAATATTCGTCAAAAACTCTTTTTAATAAATTATAATCCCTAATATCTCCAATGATTGAAGTAACTTTAGTATCTAACTTTAATAGATTATATAAATTTGGATTAGTTTCAGGTTCAAGTGAGTACCCTATAACATTTGATTCCCAATTACTTAAAATTTTAGAAATCCAAGAACCTTTAAATCCAGTATGTCCTGTAATTAAAATAGTTTTATTTTTAAAAAAATTTTCCAATTTTTCACCAACTATTACCAAATACACCATGATGCATTATTTTCTAACCACATTTTTTCAAGAGCATCATGATCTCGCTTAGTATCCATACATTTCCAAAAACCTTTATGTTTATATGATTTTAACTCACCATCTTGCGCTAATTTTTCTAAAGGATCTTTTTCAAAAATAGTTGTATCATCATTAATATAATCTAATACTTCTGGTTCTAAAACCATAAATCCTCCATTAATCCATCCACCGTCCTCTTTTGTTTTTTCAGCGAAATTTGAGATTTTTTGGTTATTGTCAATGTCTAAAACACCAAATCTTCCCGCTAAATTCACA
>CADBMS010000110.1 GCA_902795935.1 uncultured Methanobrevibacter sp. | reverse complement strand
GAACTAATTGAATTATTCAAATCAAAATTCACTGACAAAGTCGACAACCCCACTTATTATGAAAACTGCTTAACAAAATTTTTTTTAAGATAAACTTAAAGTAAAATACTATATATTACACATATCAAATGTTGATATATTGGATGGAACACCATTACTTGATATTAAACCATATGTTCCACAATTATTTGAAGATACCATTGATAATTTAAAAATAGGGTGGTTTGAGACTAAACATCAAAAAGCTAAACATCAAAAAGCAGATGATAGATTTATTAAATAAGTTTTACATTAACAATCTATAAATCAAAAAATAAAAAAATACTTTAAATTCTAATTTTTAAAAAAATAAGTTATTAGAATAATAATATTTATTCTAATTCAATTACAGTTAAGAATTTTGGTATTTCTTCACCATAGTTCACTGCTTTATTACATACATATGTGTCATATAAGATGTAAGCCCAGTAGATTAATCCTATGAATGAAAAAATTGATGAAACTGTTGCTCCTAAAATTGATATAATGATGTAAGATGCACATTCAACTATACCTCTTACGGTTAAACCATTGATAATGTTACCAACACCAAATAAGAAAGATAAAATAATAGCAAGTATTAAATTTTTTTCTTCAGCCATTTTGTTCACCTCTGTTTAACATAATTATTTAAATTTATATATTGTAATTAATAGTATTTATATTATTCCCATATTTTTGTATTTAAAAATAGCTTATTTAAAACTTTTTTTTTTAATTTAAACATATTTGTAGATTAATAATAATATAAGATGGGCATACACTTTTTAAAAAAAAATAATTATTAAAACATTAATATTTTAATTTTAGACATATATTTCAAGTGTAAAAAAATTAGAATTTGAATTTTAAGCATAATATTAAAAGTAACATGTTTATTAAAAGTTTGATTAAGGATTTTAAATTAGTTTATTATTGTATTTTTAAAATATTTCTATTATAATTAAATAATATTTCCTATTAATCTATTAAATAAATTATTTATTATTATAATGATTTTTAAGTATTCTAATTTCTTTTTTATAACCATCAATGTCATTTGGAGTTTCAAGGAAAAAGGGTAATTTTTTAAGTTTAGGGTGGTTAATAATATTTGATATAGCATCTAAACCTAATTTTCCATCACCAATACATGCATGTCTGTCTTTATGACTATTTAATCCATGAACACTATCATTTAAATGAATTGCATATAATCTATTTAATCCAATAATATCATCAAATTCATCAATAACATTATCTAAATTATTTTTAATATCATAACCCCCATCATAAACATGACAAGTGTCTAAACAAACACCAAGATATTCATTAAGTTCAACTTGATTAATAATATCATTTAATTCTTCAAATTTGCTACCAATTTCAGTTCCTTTACCAGCCATAGTTTCAAGAAGAATTGTAGTTGTTTGATTTTCTTTAATACAGTTATTTAACATGTTACTTATTTGTTTAATCCCGGTTTCCTTTCCTTGTCCAGTATGGCTTCCTGGATGAAAATTGTACAAATTATTCGGTAAATATTCCATAGTTTCTAAGTCTTCACTTATCATACTATTTGCTAATTCTCGAATTTCAACCTTTTTAGAACAAGCATTCATTGTATATGGAGAATGTGCTAAGATTAGAGGTATATTGTTTTTATTTTTAAGAGTTAAAAATTTATTAATGTCATGAAGATCAATTTTTTTCGATTTTCCTCCACGAGGATTACGTGAAAAGAACTGAAATGTATTAGCATCGATACTTAATGCTTCTTGACCCATATGATAATATCCTTTGGATTTAGAAAGATGACATCCTATTGTTAACATCTTTGTTTACTCCTAATATTTTTTTTAAAAACATTCTAAAAGTATTTAATATATTAAATTAGAATATATTGTAGTTTATTATTTTCTCATATAACTAATAATAATTATGTAATAAATATTGTAGACATACTATTTAATTAAGAAGGAGGTTATAATATATCTAAAATTACTATTAATCATGATTCTTGTGATGGAATAGACTGTGAAGAATGTGTTGATGTTTGTCCTATGGAAATATTAGTATTTGATGGTGATAAAATTAAAATACAAAACGCTGATGATTGTAATGAATGTGAAGCATGTATGGATGTTTGCCCAAATGATTGTATTACTGTAGAATAAAATATTTTATAAACTCATATTAACTTATAAAAAAATTATTTTTTCTATTATATATTATATATAACTATTAAAAATTTTTAAAAGTTAAAACAAAATCACTATATATTAAATTTTATCTCAAATTGAGAATACTATTTTAAATTTATAAAATAAGTAATAGGTGAATGAAATGACAGATCTTAGCAAAGATTTAGAATCTGAAATTGAAAAAATTATTGGTAAATATCAAAAAGAAGAAGTAAAACTCTTAAATTATTTAATTGTTGATAATGTAATTACATTTTTCATGCCATTATCTAGTGATGAAAATATTGCTAAAGAAGATTTAGATAGAATATCTGAATTAGTTAAAGGAGAATACATTTCAACTGAAATAATTAACCAAGAATATCGTATTAAATTTAATTATGGATTATAAAGAGTATTTTTTCTTCATTTTTTTCATAATTCTTATGATAAAAATAAATTTTAATTTCTTTTTTTTAGAATTCTTAATGTTAATAAATTTAAAATCCTAAAATTTTATTGAAATGAGTATCTGCCAAAATTGGATTTTTGGTTGTATTATTGTTTTTTTAAAATATTGTTACGTCTAGTTTTAATTTGTTTTTAATGGGTGTACTTTCGCAGAAATCTTTTAAATCTTCAGATGTATTTTTAATTTATTGTTTTATGTTGTGTAATCTGATTATATTGTATGCTAGTGCGTTAAGTTTATTCTTTCTTCTGTTCTTGTCATTCCGATTACTACTTCTTTTAGGGTGCTTGATTTTTTAGTTGTCGGAGAGCTTTTGTAGTGCTGTTTTTGAGTTGTGGCCGAGTGCTGTGATTAGCCCTGCTAAAAATACATTTAGTATTGTGTGTTTTAGGGCTGATTTCTTTGTATATCTGTATATTTTTTTCATGTCGAGTCCTTCTTTG
>CADBMS010000109.1 GCA_902795935.1 uncultured Methanobrevibacter sp. | reverse complement strand
GAACTAATTGAATTATTCAAATCAAAATTCACTGACAAAGTCGACAACCCCACTTATTATGAAAACTGCTTAACAAAATTTTTTTTACGATAAACTTTAAGTAAAATACTATAAAACAAAGACTCAATTTAAGATAAATACACAATACACGCCAAAATCAGCCAAAAAACAGGATAGACAAATGTATTTTTAGGAGCACTAATCATATCCCAAGGATTTCACTTAAAAACGGCCATACAACAACTATCTGAGAACTAAAAAATTCAGAGCCCCAAAGTACTTTAAATTAGTGGAGGCAATGAGCCTAAAGCAAATGTTATAAATACTAATAACATAGCCATTTTTATATATTTTGAAACTTTTTTTGAATTTTCAGTAGAATAATCTTTAATTATACTTACTGCAGAATAGATAAAGATTATAAACGGCATAGTTAACATTATTATGAAATTTATATTGAAAAATCCTAAAATATAAAGTATTGGACTTAATATTGTTGATAAAATAATAAGTATTGATGATAGTATTGCTGCTGATTTTTTACCATAAACTATTGGAAATGTTTTCGCACCTTCAATTTCATCACCTTCAACATCTTCAATGTCTTTAATTATTTCTCTAGCAAAATTCATTAAAAATGCAAAAAACATTATATATACTCCAAGTAATGCTTGATTAACAACAATTCCACCGAATACAAAACATAAACCTGTTAAAAATGATACTGCAATATTACCTACTAAACATTTGGATTTTAAAAATTTTGAATAAACTATCATCAATATTGAACTAAAAAGCACAATTGTTCCAGATAACAATCCTATAATAAATCCAATTATCGTTGAAAAAGTAAATAATGAAAATGCATATATCTTAGCAGTTTTAGGACTTATTCTTCCAGAAGGTATTGGTCTTTCAGGACGATTAATCTTATCTATTTTATAATCATAGTAATCATTTATTACATTTCCAGCCCCTGTTGCTAAAAATACTGCTATTGATGCTAGACATATTGAAATATTAAAATCTTTTTCTATAAATGCTAATAATAATACACTTATTATGGCCATTATTGCATTTCCAGGACGTAATATCTCGATATAAGGATTCATTTCATCACATAAAAAGTTATTTAAAGAACTATTATGAATTATTTTCATAATATTTTATAATAATATTGATTTTTATAAAAGATGAAGATATGGTATTTTAATTAATACTTATCAAATTACTATTTTTCTTCTATTTTTATTAATTAAAATATTTATACAACACTAAATAAAAAATATGAATAAAATATTAAATAATCGAATTAAAGAGTATATGACAAAATAAATTCAAAAAATGAAAAGTTTAATAAATTTAAGATTCCAATATTTTAAATTAAATAATAAATTTATATGAATTAAACCATATAGTTAAACTGATAAAAGATAAAAATTAGATTTTAGTGAAAAAAATAATGACTAAGAATCTATATAATATATAATTAATTTTTTAAATATTTGATAAGAAAAAGATTAGGTGTTTTAATTGGATAAAATCAAAATTGCAATTGTAGGTGTTGGAAACTGTGCAAGTTCTCTCATCCAAGGAATACATTACTACAAAAATAAAGACAGTGATAGTGCAATAGGTATCATGCATTGGGAAATTGGAGGATATAAACCTTCAGATATCGAAGTAGTAGCTGCGTTTGATATAGATGAACGAAAAGTTGGAAAGGATATTAATGAAGCAATTTTTACAGAACCTAATTGTACTACAATATTTCAAAAAGATATTCCTAAAACAGGAGTTAAAGTTGAAATGGGCAATATCCTTGATGGAGTAGCACCCCACATGGCTCAATTTGACGAAAAACATACTTTTATCCCAAAAAATTGTGAACCATCAGATATTGTCCAAATATTAAAAGATAGTGGTGCAGAAATACTATTAAACTATTTACCTGTAGGATCTGAAGAAGCAACAAAATTCTATGCACAATGTGCATTAGATGCTGGAATAGCCTTCATAAATAATATGCCAGTTTTCATTGTAAGTAATCCTGAATGGGCTAAAAAGTTCAAAGATAAAGGAATACCAATAGTTGGTGATGATATTAAGGCCCAAATAGGAGCTACTATCACACATAGAACTCTTGCAAATTTATTCCATAATCGGGGAGTTAAATTAGAAAGAACTTATCAATTAAATACTGGCGGAAATACTGATTTTTTAAATATGCTTAATCGTGAAAGATTAGATTCTAAAAAAGAATCTAAAACTGAAGCAGTGCAATCTGTAATTGGAAAGCGTTTAGATGATGAAAATATTCATATTGGTCCTAGTGATTATGTTCCATGGCAAAAAGATAATAAGTTATGCTTCTTAAGAATGGAAGGAAAAACCTTTGGCGATGTGCCTATGAACATTGAACTAAGGTTAAGTGTAGAAGATTCAGCAAATTCAGCAGGTTGTGTAATTGATGCTATACGTTGTTGTAAATTAGCATTAGAAAGGAGTATTGGTGGAGAATTAACATCCATATCTGCTTATACTATGAAACACCCCCCAATACAATATACTGATGACGAAGCATACACTTTAGTTAATCAATTTATTGAAGGAAAAATTGACAAGTAAATAAATTTTTATTTATTTACGCTTATTTTTAATAATAATCTTATTTTAAAAGTTATTTTAGTAAAATAACTCTTTTTAAAGATTAGATTAAAAAAATAATTAATTTAAATCTTTTTTTAAAGCAAATTATATGAGCTTTATATACTAGTTTAAACATATATAATCGTAATATTATTCTATAAATTTACCAGTTTTTATTATAGGACTATGTGAGGAGCAAAAAATGAAAGGAATTAAATTAATAGAAACTGCATTCAGAGATGCACACCAATCACTCCTTGCGACTCGGATGAGAACCGAAGATATGCTTCCAATTGCAGAACAAATGGATGATATTGGATACTTCTCCCTAGAAGCGTGGGGCGGAGCTACATTTGATACATGTATTAGGTATTTAAATGAAGATCCCTGGGAAAGACTTACAAGTCTCAAAGAATATGTTAAAAAAACACCAATTCAAATGTTATTAAGAGGGCAAAACTTAGTTGGTTACAAACATTATCCTGACGACATTGTTAAAAAATTCGTTGAAAAATCATATTCTAATGGAGTGGATATCTTTAGAATATTTGATGCTTTAAACGATTTAAGAAATATGAAATACTCCATTAAAGTAGCAAAAGATCAAGGCGCACATGTTCAAGGAGTAATAAGTTACACAATAAGTCCTTATCACACTATTGATAAATTTGTTGAAATAGCCAAAGAATTAGAATCATATGAATGCGATTCAGTTGCAATAAAAGATATGGCAGGGTTAATTTCACCATCAAAAACATATGATTTGATTAAAGCACTAAAAGAAGAAACTGACTTGATGGTGAATTTACACTGCCACTGCACAAGTGGAATGACTACTATGAGCTATTATGCAGCTTGTGTTGCTGGAGTAGACCTATTAGATACTGCAATTTCCCCATTATCTGGAGGAACATCACAACCACCAACTGAGAGTATTGTTGCAGCATTGCAAGACACAGAATATGATACTAAACTAAATTTAAAATCATTAAACCTTATCAAAAAATACTTTGAAGAATTAAAAGAAAAATACAGTAGCCTACTTGACCCATTAGCAGAAACAGTCGATACTGACGTTCTTATTTATCAAATACCTGGAGGAATGTTATCTAATTTAGTGTCACAACTTAAAGAACAAAATGCTTTAGACAGATATGAAGATGTATTATTAGAAATGCCACGAGTACGTGAAGAAATGGGATATCCTCCACTAGTAACACCAACTAGCCAAATCGTAGGTATACAAGCAGTTATGAATGTATTGGGTGGAGAAAGGTATAAAATGGTTAGTAATGAAGTAAAAGACTACTTCAGAGGCGCATATGGTAAATCTCCAGCAGAGGTGGATCCAGAAATATACAAAAAAATCATTGGTGATGAAGAACCAATAACATGTAGACATGCAGATTTACTTGACCCCCAATACGAAAATTACAAAAAAGAAGGAGAAAAACTTGGAATTATTCATAAAGACGAAGATATTCTTACTTATGCACTTTATCCTGCAATTGCACCTAAATTCTTAAAAGGAGAATTAGAAGCAGAACCTTTAGAACCTCCAATAGATGAAAGTGAATCTATAGCTAACTTAGAAGCAATACCTACAGAATTTAATGTTGGAGTTGATGGAGATACATTTAATGTAAAAGTTATGCCAACAGGATATGCAGATATTGAAGAATCAGAAAATGCACCTTCTGGACCCGTAGAAGGTGGAATTGAATCAAGCATACAAGGAATGGTTCTAAAAATCAAAGTAAAACCTGGAGATTCAGTAAACCCTGGAGATGTAGTTGCAGTTATTGAAGCTATGAAAATGGAAAATAATATAGAAGCAGAAGAAGCTGGAACTGTAGAAAACATATTCGTTTCTGAAGGAGATGCTGTTAATAATGGAGATATTTTAATGATTATTAAATAATTATTCTCCTCCCTATTTTTCTATTAAATTCTTTATAAAATTTAAACAATTATAATTTAATTAACTTGTTGAAACTCTATTTGGCACTTTCAAAAACTTTGGTGGTTTTTAGAAATTTGTGTTATATTCGTCCCAATATTTTATTTTTAGGTTGAATCGTTTTAGAATTCCTTTTTTTATGTTTTGTATATTTTTTTAATGTTTTTTGGGGAAGTTTTTTAGGAAACAGTTTTTTCGATTTTGTTGGATTTGGGTGCTATTTTTGATGTCTATCAATAGCAACCCGATACTCTATTTTTTTTTAAATCAATTACAATACATTTTCTGTTTTTTTATTACGCAGTGTTTCATTTTTAAAAACTTATATACAACGTGAAACTTTCATCATATTTAAACAAAATATTAAAATTATTTGAATTCTAATGTTTAGATTAGACCATTATAAAATTATTCTCTATATTAATCTTTAAATCAACATTTTTTAAATAAAATAAATAATATTATAGTGTTATAAAAACTGCCTACATGGATTCGTAATATAAATTGTTCTATTCTGTCTCTCAAAAATGGATATATATTATCGCATTAAAATTTAGAATATAGCAACTTAACCAACACTAAAACAATAAAAATTAAATATTATAATATCAATACATTAATTTCGAAATAAAAATGAGGTGATTAAATGGTTGATTTAAAAGGAACAAAAACCGAAAAAAATCTTTTAACAGCATTTGCAGGTGAATCTCAAGCAAGAAACAAATACAGTTATTATGCAAGTAAAGCTAAAAAAGAAGGATATGTTCAAATATCTAAAATATTTGAAGAAACTGCTGCTAATGAAAAAGAACATGCTAAAATTTGGTTTAAACTTTTACATGAGGGTATGCCTAGTACTGATGAAAATTTAAAAGATGCTGCTAGTGGAGAAAACTATGAATGGAGTGAAATGTATGTAACCTTTGCTAAAGAAGCTAAAGAAGAAGGTTTTGAAAAAATTGCTTACTTATTTAGTGAAGTAGCTAAAATTGAAAAGGATCATGAAGAAAGATACCTAAAATTATTAGATAACCTTGAAAAAGATATTGTTTTCTCACGTGATAGTGAAGTTAAATGGCAATGCGGAAACTGCGGACATATTTATGTAGGTAAAAAAGCACCTGATGCATGTCCTATTTGTGATCACCCAAAATCTTATTTCCAAATTAAAGCAGAGAATTATTAATTCTCTTTTTAATTTATTTTTTAAAAAAAATATAGGCTTTTCTGAATTTACTATGAGATATAAATTGAAGAATATCCTCAAAAATAGTTAATTATTTAATTGAATATTGTTAAAGCATTATATTGAGATTGTTACAATCCCATATGGAGTTTTTGTAGATTCTTCTTTCATTAATGCCCCATTTTTTAATATTTGAACTTTTAATTCATCATTACTAGAATCTCTCTTTTGTATAGTTGCACTTACACTATCATTTTTCTCACAATAAGTGTACTTTATTGATTTTGAACCATTTTGATCATAATTATTTAAATTTCCATTTAGTCCACTAGAACCAGACCAACGATTTTTATATAATACATTAACTTGTATTGTTAATTGACTAGAATTAGTATCATTACTCATTTTATTTTTTCCTTCATAAGCAAAATCATCTGGAGCAAATATTCCAGAAACAACAATTAACATTACACCAATAATACATAAAATCCCTAATAAAGAAGATGTTATTGAATTCATAAATTTTGATGATTCTTCTTCTAATTCATCAGATTCAATATTTTGATTTTCTATTGCTTTATTCTTTTTTGATTGTTTTTTTGATTCCTTTGATTGACTTTTTGTTTCTTTAGTAGGTTGAGGTATTGATTTATTTATTTGTGGTCTTGTATTATCTTTAGATATAGTTTCTATTTTCCTGCCACATATAGGACAAATATCACTATCTTTCACAGTACTGCTACAAAATTGACATTTTCTTAACATATATTTTCAACCTTAAAAAAATATTTTAATACAATAATAATTCTTTCATATAAGTGATTTATTCATATCATATGCATATATAGTTTTTCTAATAAAAATAACATTAACTAGACATAACAATTAAATTATTAACTATGAAAAATACTCAAATATTTTAATGAAAATTATAAATGATATTTAATGCTTAAATTTGCCTTACATTGATTTAATTAAAAATAGGCTTTGTAGAAAACCTTTTTTTCTAATTTTTATTTTTGCACTTAAAATTGATTTTTACCCTAAATTTCTATAAATATCTATTTAT
>CADBMS010000108.1 GCA_902795935.1 uncultured Methanobrevibacter sp. | reverse complement strand
TATTCAAATCAACAATTCACATTAGAATTTTAAACTATCAAACAAAGAAACAAAACTCAAAAACACAATCTACAACATATGCCAAACAACACAAAAATAAAAAATAGGATTTCTACAAAGCCGATATTATAATATATTTCCTAATTTAAATCTAATTTTAAAAAGAATTTATGAGTTTCAAAAGAAAATCAATTCATAAAATAAATTAATTATATTGTATAATCATTTAACAAAAAAAATATTATGATTATTAAAGATTCTCATTATTATTTATACCTTAAAAAACTAATAGGTCACTATGTCAAGTTTGTTTTGTCCAGATTGTGGAATGATGCATAGCAGATGTATCTGTAATAAAAAAGATAAACCAATAATAAAACATAATAATTTTTCAAAAAAAAATAGTAATAAGAATAGTATGCGAAGAGTGAATCAAATAGCTCATGAAAAATCAAAAAACACATTATATTCGAATTATAATAAAAAACGAGCTGAAGATTTATTTATAACTGATGAAAGGGTTAATGAATTAAAAAAACTTTATCCTCATATTGATACTGAAATAATAAAAAATTTTCCATTCCCTAATCCTCGTAAAGGACAACTTGAAATTGTACAAGATATCCAAAACGCAATAGAATATGGATATAAGTATATTGTACTAGAAGCGGGTACTGGTACTGGCAAATCAGGTATTGCAACAACAATAGCAAGAATGCATGATTCTGCATACATATTAACAATGACAAAACAATTACAAAATCAATATGTTGATGAATTCCAATTCGAACAAGTTAAAGGAAGGGGAAATTTTTCTTGCTTAACAGATGACTTAATGAGTGCATGTGACATGGGCACATGTCAAACAACACTAAATGCTAAAAAATTCTTTTGCAGATTTGGAATATCAAAAAATCCAACATTAGATGGTGTTGAAGCATTCAAAGATTCATATGGTGAACCATTATTCTTTGTATCACCAGACCATTGTAACTATTGGGAACAAAAAGTAGCAGCAATAAATAGTGACATTACATTAATGAATTATGATTATGCATTTTTAGAACTAAATTTTGTAGGACACTTCGGTAAAAGAGATATTATGATTCTAGATGAAGCACATAATATTGAAAATAAATTAATGAATAGATTAGAAGTTAATCTTTATAATGAGCGATTAAAAAAAGATATTAATAAAATAATACCCTCTGAAATGAAAAATCTAACAAATCCTGAAGATTGGTTCCTACAATTAGAGGCATTTAGGGATAGTTATGATGATATAAATATTAAAGAAATGCCAAAAAATAAGGCTGATAGGATAAAACAAACAATAAAAAGATTGAATGAATTATTAGATAATATGAAATCTGAACCTAAAAATTGGGTTGTAGATTATCATGAATATGGAGTTTCATTTAAACCATTAAAAGTTCATAATTATGCTCAAGATCGTTTATTTAGACATGCTGATACTATTTTATTTATGAGTGCAACTATTTTATCACATGACATGTTTTGTAAATGGTTAGGGATTAATCCAAAAGAAGCATTCTTTATAAAAGTTGATAGTCCATTTTCACCAGATAATAGGCCAATAAAATTAAAATTAGCAGGTAAAATGGCTAAAAATAGGATTAAAAGAACTGCCCCAGCAACATTACCTATATTAAAAGAAATTTTAGATAATCATGCTGGAGATAAAGGTTTAATTCATACTCATAACTATCAATGTCAAAATTATTTAATGAAACATTTAAGCAGTAATAGGTTGATGTCACATAATTCTAAAAATCGTGAACAAGTATTACAGCGTTTTGAAGGTACTGTAACTCCTGCAGTATTAATAAGTCCATCGATGAGTGAGGGTGTGGATTTACCTTATGATAAATGTAGATTCCAGGTAATCTATAAAATACCCTTCCCCTATCTGGGTGATAGGCAAGTTAATTTGAGACGCAAAAACGATAGTCGATGGTATGCTTATAAAACAGTTATGACATTAATGCAAGCGTATGGTCGTGGAATGAGGGCAGAAGACGATGAATGCTATACATATATATTAGATTCAAACATTAATATGTTACTTGATAGCCCATTATATAGGTCATTACTGCCTGAATTTTTTAAAGAAGCCATAATTAAATAAACTTTAAAAGGCTTTGTAGAAATCCTATTTTTTTATTTTTGTGTTGTTTGGTATATGTTGTAGTTTGTGTTTTTGAGTTTTGTTTCCTTATTTGATAGTTTTAGGCTTCTGCTGTGGTTTGTTCCTTGGAATAGTCTTTTTATTACACTTA
>CADBMS010000107.1 GCA_902795935.1 uncultured Methanobrevibacter sp. | reverse complement strand
TCATATCACTTTTGTATGTACAGTTCCATCATTAAATTCTATATCAACTTCATCTCCAATATTAAGTTTTTTTGCAGAGGATATAATTTCATCATTAGTTTTAACTATGGAATATCCTCTTTTAAGTGTTAAAATTGGATTTAAAGCTTCTAATTTTCCTAAATTTCTAATATATCTTTCTTTTTTAGTTTTTGTAATCAGTTGTGGGTTTGTTAGAACAATAGAATTTTCTAATTTAAAGAGTTTGTTTTTATTGTTTATTATGATATTTTTTGAAGCTAAATCAAACTTACTAATACAATTATCTAAATCCATCTTTTTAATATCATAAATTGTTTCTGGATTTTTAAAAATTTGTTTTTTAGAGATTTCTTCAATTTTATCCTTATTCTGAATTAATTTATCATTAATACTTTTATTTAGTTGATTAAAATAATTTTTTAGTTTATATTTTATTTCATTAATATCTGGGACTGCTAATTCGGCTGCTGCTGTTGGTGTTGGGGCTCTTAAATCAGATACAAAATCTGATATTGTGTAATCAATTTCATGGCCAACTGCACTTATTATGGGAATTTTACATGAATAAATTTCACGTGCTACTATTTCTTCATTAAATGACCACAAATCTTCAATACTTCCACCACCTCGTCCAACAATTAAAGTGTCAATAGTATAATTTTGAGCATTTCTAATTTGTTCTACAATTTGATTTGCAGCTAAATCGCCTTGGACTAATGTAGAAAATACTAAAATCTTACATTGTGGATATCTTCTATTTATTGTTGTAATAATATCTCTTATTGCAGCACCAGTTTGTGCTGTGATAACACCAATTACTTTAGGATATTTTGGAATTTCTTTTTTATGCTTTTCATCGAACAAACCTTCATTTTTGAGTTTTTTCTTTAATTGTTCAAAAGCAATATGTAATTCACCAACACCATCTTCAGTAATGCGGGAGGCATATAATTGATATTGCCCATTTCTTTCAAATACTTCTATTTTACCTTTTATTATTACATTCATACCATTTTGTGGTTCAAATTTTAAGTAACGTTTATTACCTCTAAACATGACTCCATTAATTTGTGATGTTGAATCTTTTAGAGTAAAATAACTATGTCCGCTAGGATATGTTTTATAATTAGATAATTCTCCCTTAATATAAATGTTATTTAATGTAGTATCTGTTTTCATTTTATTATTTAGATATTTATTAATTTGAGATACAGTGAAATATTGATTATCCATAGATTCACCTGATTTTTAAAGAATTGTTATTCTAAATAGATTTGATTAGTTCCATTAATTTTATTAAACTCTTCATAAATTTTATATGTTACTTGAAGTATAATTAATATATATTATATTTATAAATTAAATCTATTTTGGAGTATTTTTCTCAAACATTATATAAATGAGGATTTTTTATAATATATTTAAAAATATAATTAGATGCTCAGAATATCAAAAATTTGGGTAGTTAATTATAATATAGAGGTGTTTTTTGAAATGAAAACAACTATTAGTGTAATAAAAGCAGATATAGGTAGTGTGGCTGGCCATGGTTTGGCTCATCCAGCATTATTAAAAAAATGTGAAGAAATGTTAGGAACCGCTAAAGAAGAAGGGTTATTAGAAGATTTTTATGTAACTAACTGTGGTGATGATACTGAACTTATCATGACTCACAGACAAGGTGAAGAAAACGAAGAAATTCACCAATTAGCATTTAATTCTTTCATGGAAGCAACAAAAATTGCTCGTGAGTTAAAATTATATGGTGCTGGTCAAGACTTATTATCTGACACTTTTTCTGGAAACATTAAAGGTATGGGTCCCGGTTGTGCAGAAATGGAATTCAAAGAAAGACCAAGTGATCCAGTAGTTGTTTTCTGTATGGATAAAACGGAACCTGGTGCATTTAATATGCCTTTATTTAAAATGTTTGCAGATCCATTCAACACTGCAGGTTTAGTAATTGATCCATCATTACATAATGGTTACACTTTTGAAATATTTGATGTACTTGAAAGTAAAAAAGTAGAGTTAAGTTGCCCAGCAGAAATGTATGATGCATTAGCATTGTTAGGATCCATTGGAAGATATGTTATTAAAAGAGTAACTAGAAATGATGATGGTGAAATAGCTGCAGCAGTAAGTACTGACAGGTTAAACTTAATGGCTGGAAAATACATAGGTAAAGATGATCCTGTTGCAATTGTTAGATCTCAATCAGGATTCCCTGCAGCTGGAGAAGTTGTTGAACCTTTCACATTCCCACACTTAGTTGGTGGATGGATGAGAGGATCTCATAATGGTCCAATCATGCCGGTTGGTCAAAATCAAGCATATCCTGTAAGATTTGATGGTCCTCCTAGAGTAATGGCTTTAGGCTTCCAAATTGCAGATTGTAAACTTGTAGGGCCGAATGATATGTTTGATGATCCAGCATTTGATTTAACTCGTGAAGAATC
Source organism: uncultured Methanobrevibacter sp. (assembly GCA_902795935.1). GTDB lineage: Archaea > Methanobacteriota > Methanobacteria > Methanobacteriales > Methanobacteriaceae > CADBMS01. Next base: position 11,612 of record CADBMS010000107.1, on the reverse strand, counting down.
ATCTAGAATTGCTTCATACATGAGAAGACATGGTCCATTTGAACCTCACAGGTTACCTGCAGATGAAATGGAATACACTTCATTACCTGGTGTGATGGAAAAATTAGAAACCAGATTCAAAGATATGGATTAAATTAATAATTTAATCAATATTTACTTTTTTTATATTATTTTCTAGAAATACTATTTTTTTTATCATTATATTGTTAATTGGATTAAATGAGTTTATTAAAAAAATATTTCAAAAATATATGCTCTTATAACTGGAGACGATGAATATAAAAATTATTTTTAATGTTTAATTTAAGCAAACAATAACTATTTCTTTTATTGTTAATTTTCATTTTTAGAAATGAATATTCTAATTTTTCACTGTTAACATGTATATGTACTTAATTTAATATTATCTAAATTATAATGTATATTGTAATATTATAATTAAGATATTATTATATTATAAAGTTTATTTAAAAAATTAATAATAATGGTTAAATTTAAAATTATATGGTTTTTTAAAAAATAAAATTTAAAGTTCCTAAATATTATAGGAACCTTATCTTTAAAATTTCTAAGATTATTACTTTATTTCCTTATTTTTTGATTGTTATTATTATTTTCTTTTTTATAGGTTTGTAGTATTTATTTCCTGCGTATTGTATTGTTGCTGTGTATTTTCCTTTTTTGTTTAACTTAATATTAACAATTGCAGTTCCTTTGTTATTCGTCGTTGCAGTATATGTTTTTTTACCAATTTTAACTGTAATTTTAGTGTTTTTAAGTACTTTTCCTTTGTTGTTTTTTAGTGTTATGTTTAATTTTTTACGGTTAGTTTTGATTTTGAAAGTCTTTTTAGCAGTAGTTATGATTTTTGGAGTTGTTTTGTAAACAGTAATTTTTGTATTTGCACTGCTTGATTTATAAGAACTGTCACCTGCAAATTTAATAGTTGCAGTATAAGTTTTAGGAACTAAATTAGATACTTGTACAAATATTTGTCCTTTATTATTAGTTTTTAAAGTTTTTTTAATAGTTCCAATGTTTACATTTACAATTTTATTTGCTAAAACGTTTCCATTCACATCTTTAAGTGTAATTATAAGATTTTTAGCTACATTGTAAGTTGCATATACTTTAGGAGCAGTAATTTTAGTATTAATCTTAGTTGGATTAACTACTGGATTTGGTGTTACTGTTGGTGTTGGATTAACTACTGGATTTGGTGTTACTGTTGTTGGTTTTGTTAATTCTATTGTTTTTGTCACAGTTCTAGTTATATAATTTTCACCACTAACACTTGCTTTAAGATCATAATATGTTGGATCTAAAGTAGTTGGTATTGTGTATGTTAATTGTGCAATTCCATTTTTAACAACACTAGTTCCAATTTCCATTAATCCTATTTTGAAAGTTACACGTAAGCCATCAGCATTACCACTAGTAGAGTTTACTTTTGCTGTTAATGTAATAGTATCTCCAATTTTAGCAACTATGTCATCAGTATCTATACTTAATTGATATTGACCGCCATTATTGTTTAGAGTATTATTAATTCCACCTGTTATGGAGTTTGTTCCTATTTTGTCACTGCTAACTAATGAATTTTCAGTAATTGTATTGTTTTGTGATGAGTTAGTTATATTGATTGTGAATTCGCTTGCACTGTTGATTATATTTGAGTTAATTATGTTTGAATTACTGTTTATAGTTAATATTAATCCACAGTCTCCTAGAGGTATTACGTCTGTATGAGTGGGTGTATTTATAATTGGTATTGTGCCATTATTTTCTGTTTTAATAATGTTTTGGATTATATTATTATGAGTTGATGAATGGCATGCAATACCATATTTGTAGTATCCAGTAACGTCTATGTTATTTTCTTTAATAGTGTTATTGTTTGAGCCATATACTTCAATTCCATAAATTGCTGGTGAATACAAAGTTATATTGTTTTGTAATATTGTGCTTCTTTGTGATGCTTCAAGTGTTATTCCATAAGAATAGCTGTTTGAATTAACAAGTATTCTATTATTTTTTATTAAAGTATCAACACTTCCAAGTCCAGCTATAATTCCAGTTGCAAAATAATTTCCACCAACAGTTATAGTGTTATTTTCAAAAGAATTTCCTTTAGCAGTTTCTAAAGCAGTTCCTGTTGGATTACAATCACTTCCTAATACTCCCATACCATAAGAGTAAGGATTGTTTCCAATTACATTAACTTGGTTATTATTTGCAGTGTTAAAATCACTATTATAGTAAATATCTAATCCTACCATACTATTATGGCATTTGTCAGTAGCATTTTTTGGTTCCTTAAATAGTGATGTTAAATTTATTATATTTTCATCAAGATTATTGTGAGATGAATATATAGCTATTATTCCATAAGTGGTGTAAATTTGTTTTATGATTCCAATATTACCATTAAACATAATTTCACTTTGGTAAGGAACCTCAATATCATTAGATATAGTATTTACATGATTTTTTAAAACTTGGTTATAATCTGAAGAATATAAAAATATTCCATAATTCACATAATCTCCATAACTATATACTGTGTTATTTATGATTTTATTATATGTGGAATCATGAAGATATATTCCATAGCTTTCAGCTGTCTGATTAACAGTTAATTCATTATCTATAATTTCTACATTTCCAGTTTCATATAAAATAATACCTATTTGGTTTTCGTTTTTAATTTTAAGGTTGGATACTTTTGTTCCAGAACCTTCTGTTAATATTTTAATTGTTCCATTGTAAATATAGTTTAAATTTCCATTTATTGTTATTGGTAAGTCTATAGTCATATTTTTATTATAAAGTGGTCCTGTTATGTTGAATGTATCTTCTCTACCTACAATCGTATGATTTAAAGTTCCATCTGTATTGAAATAAGTATTATAATTTTCATCGGTTAAATTATATGTTTTATTGGAGATTGTATCATCATATTCTCCATTATTTGTTCCAGGGTATCTTATTGTAGCTGTTCCTTTTCCCTTAGCAGAACTTAAATTATTATTTGTAAAAGTTATATTTTCACTTTCATAGGCATCAATAGTGTAGTTTGAAGTTGTTGTAATAGTATTATTCTGTATTGTGATATTGTTTGGTTTTTTAACACGTGATTGTCGTTTTAATAGGATTCCGGTACTATTAGTGATTATTATGTTGTTAATAAGGGTATTATTTTTATTCCCATTATCTCCTTTGAGTAATATTCCTTCAGCACTATTAGTTTTTATTGTATTATTTTTTAAAATATTATCTGAACAAGATTCAATAATAATTCCTGCTATGTTAGTTGTAGTTATTTCATTGTTTAGAACTATATTTCCATTAACTTTTATTATTTCTATTCCATTAGCATCATCATTTAAATTTATTAAATTTCCATCTATTGTTGTATTTAATCCAGCAGAAATACCTTTTTTTAATGCACTAATTGTATTGTTTATTATTTTATTTTCAGAACCAGCAGATGAAATTCCAATGTAACCATCATATACTGTATTATCTTGAGCTAGATTGTAGTTTCCCATCATTTGTATAGTATAACAAAAGGATGTATTTCCTCCTTTTATTGTGTTGTTTGTTATGTTGTTATAGTTACATAACCCTCCATCAATAAGTGTTGTGTTATACGTACATAAGTAAATTCCATTTGCATTCACCATTCCATTAGAGGATGTTTTAATAATTATTTCTATATTATTTTGAGAAATAGTATTGTAGTGGCAGTCTCCAAATAGTATTGCGCAGTGTGTTGCATCATTAATTGTAGGTGTTTGTTTTATGGTGTTATTTATAATTTTAGTATAATTTGAACGGGTTGCTACAATTCCATAACCATGTAATGCATTCATTTGTAGATTGTTATTTTTTATTGTTACATTATCTACGCCTACTAAATAAACACCTATTCCTTGTTCATTGCTGTTTTGTATTTGTAAGTTTTGTATAACAGAGTTACTTGCACCACTTATAATTTTAATAGTACCATTCACTATTTTACCATTGTTAGTACTTGTAATTGTTATTGGTTTGTTTAAATTAAAATTTTTATTATTTATTATTCCATTAATATCAATGATGTCACCATCTTTAATAGTATCGCCTATAATATCTCCATTATTGTCAAAATAATTGGAATATGTGGTGTCATCTATACTTATTATATTGTTTTCACTATTAAGCTTGGAATTACCTGTTTCTTGTAATTTGTTTTGTTTAGTTTCAATATTTTTTTCGTCTATGTTTGTATTTTGAGTTGAATATGTGTTTTTTTCTTGTATACTTGTATTAGGGCTTTGTTCTGAATTTGTACTAGTTATATCTATGGTTTGGTTTGTTTCTGTTGCGTTGGCAGTGTTTAAACATAGTAATATTAATAATAGGATTATTATTGTGTAGTGTTTTTTGTTTATATTTGAACCTCCTTTTTAATATTTAATTTATATAAAGTAAAAAATACTTTAATTATAATATTAAATTCAATACTATATAATTATTATTAAACTAAACTTTAATAAAAAATAAAATCTGCTTGAAAATCTAATTAAAAAGGAGTAATGGTTTAAATAAGTTTATAAATCAAACGTATTGCATCAATTAAACCATGAGCATATGCAATACATCCAAAAGACGTGTCAAAATCTTTTTTTTCTAAATAATATTTGCTATCATCCCTATAATTTTTGGTACGTTCAACAACATCTAATTCTTCATCAGACAAATTTAAAGTTTTAATTTCTTCTAAAACATCTTCCATAATGTCTAAATCTTTTTGAATTCTTTCTTCAATTTTCATATTGTTAAACACTCCGCTAAAGAAAATAATCTTAAAAAAATAATAATATTAATATTTTTCTTCTAGTTTTTGCATAGCATTCCAAGTATAAAGAACCCGTTGTAAAACTGTAAAATAACCAACTATAACTAATAAAATCATAAACCAAGTCATAAGCCATTTACCGAATAATGCACTAAAAATGCATCCAATAACAATAATAATTAAACGTTCAGCACGTTCACCGATACCAACACTACAAGGGATGTTTTCAACTTCACATCGAGCTCTAACATAACTAACAGTTAATGATGCATGAACTGCAAGAATACCAATAAGCCAATTAACATAACCTCCTGCAATTATACCAATAATAATCACAGCATCAGATATGCGATCAACAGTAGAATCTAAAAAACCACCAAATTTAGTAATTGAATTATTATTACGAGCAATAGATCCATCAACCATATCTAAAAATCCACTAATTAAAATTAAAATAACACCAAAAATAAGTTGTTCTTGATAAAATAAATACCCTGAAACAAAAGCTAAAATTAACCCTAACAATGTAATAATATTTGGATTAATATTTATATTCTTAGTAAGTGAATCTAAATATTTTGAAACATATGGTCGTAGATTGTTAAGCATATTTAATTACTTATTAATTAAACAATATATACTTTTAATATTTAAAAGAAAATTACTAACAATAAAATGCAAAATTTTTTGGAAAAACATGATAAGAAAAACATTCAAAATTAATAAAAATTATTTAACTAAAACTGAATTAAATGAATCCATATTAACTTTAAAAAATGGGGGTGTAATTTTATACCCAACAGACACGTTATATGGATTAGCAGTAGATATGTACAATATAAAAGCATTAAAAAGAGTATATTCAATTAAAAAAAGAACAAAAAATAAACCATTATCAATTTGTGTAAATAATATCCAAGAGATATCTAAAGTAGCTAAAACAAGTCAAGAAACATTAAATAAAATATCACTATTATTACCAGGACCATATACTGTACTATTAGAAAAACAAGATAATGTATCTGATTTATTAACTGCAAAATCAAATAAAATAGGAATAAGAATTCCAGATAATGAAATATGTCAACAATTATCCAAAAAATTTCCAATAACTGCAACAAGTGCTAATATTTCAAATTATGAGCCTGAAATAACGCCAGATATGATAATAAAACAATTAAATTCAGATATAGATTTAATTTTAGATATGGGTCCACTTAATAATCAGGAACCCTCAACAATTATAGATTTCACAACTGAAAAACCGATAATATTGCGTGAAGGTATTGGATTAAATAATTTAAAAAATAAATTAGATATCATAAACTAAATATTTTGGTAACAACAATGAAAACTTTAAACAATATAACTGAAAATTTACCAAAAATACCTACTGGATGTTCAATAGATAATCTGCTAGATGGTGGAATAGAAAGATCAACCATAACACAATTTTATGGACCTCCAGGTTCGGGTAAAACTAATATATCCTTAAAGATTGCAGTTCAATGTGCTCTAAATGGTAAAAAAGTAGCATATGTTGATACTGAAGGTGGATTATCTATAAAACGGATAAAACAAATGACTGGGGAAAAATTTGATGTTGTTGCTAATAAAATATTCGTTTTCGAACCAACAACATTCCAAGAACAAACATATGCTTTGAAAAAAATATTATCCTTAATTGAATCAAAATCAGAAAAAATAGATTTATTAATACTAGATTCTGCAGTAGCATTATATCGTTTAGAAGATGCAAGTAATACTGCTATAAATAGGGAATTAGGAAATAATATGGCAATATTAAGCAGATTAGCACGAAAATATGATGTGGCTGTTGTTATAACAAATCAAATTTATACTAATTTTAATAAAGATGGTGAAGAAAGTATTTCTGCAGTAGGTGGAACAGTACTTAAGTATTGGAGTAAAGTTATAATTGAACTAGAAAAAGGCGACATTATTGGAGAAAGATGTGCAATACTTAAAAGACATAAAACTAAAATGGAAGGTATTAAAACAAGATTTAGAATTGTTGAGGGTGGTTTAAGTAATTAATTAATTTAATAATAATTAATCCCAATAAAAAAGAAAAAGAAAAAAAGAAATTTATTTTTTTTATTCATCGTATTTTTTTCGTTTAAAGTATCCTATACCAAATAACGTTAATAATCCAATAATTCCTAGTATAAATGCTGCTGATACTTGTGAATTAGATATGCTTTCACTAAAACCTGTGTTAACTTCATATGCTTTGGAATCACTGTTTTCTTTTCCAGCAGAGCTATCTGGATTACTTTGTTGTGAAGATGCACTAGAATCTGCAGAACTTTGAGAAGCTTTACTTTGAGATTTGGCATTAGTATTTTTACCAACACTAGATGAACTTGAACTAGAACTTCTTGATTGTCCATTTGTATTAGTATTTGTATTAGTATTTGTGTTGGTATTTGCATTTGTATTAGTATTTGTGTTGGTGTTTGTTTTGATACTACTGCTGTTTGTTTTAGTGTTTGCATTGCTGTTTTGGTTGTTAGTAGGATTGTTTGAGTTTTCTGAAAGTTTTTGACCAGTAACATGTTCCATTAATTCAATGAACTTTTGTTTTTGTGCATTAGATAATGATGAAACGGAAATAACCCATTTAGTAAATGCTAAATTTGCGCAAGTATGGTGACAACAAGCAATACCATATTCATTTGCAACAGATATATACTTATTAGCTAACTCAGTAATAAGATTAGAATCTCCTTTCCACATTCCTTTTCTAGCAGCAGTTAGCATCCAGGCACCCATACTTTCAAAGGAAACTGCTTTATAATCAGCATCAACATTGAAATCAGAGCCTAAAATGTTTCCAGCCATTTGATTCATCATACTATCACTAATAATGTTTTTTCCATTTTTATCTTTAGTACTAACTAAAAATCCAAATGAATTTTCATATTTTTTAGCATAACTAAGCCAACCACTAGGAGTTTTAAGTAATTCATTGTAATATTTAGGATTCAAAATAGTTGATCTAATTTCAAATTCAAGTTCGTCTTTTAGATTCCTGATTACTATATTGTTTTTGTTACGAACATCAATGATTCCAGTTGAAGGATTACCTCCTAAATATTGGGAAGCGCCAAGCATACCTCCAAACCAGTCGTAATAATCATCAGAATCTAAAAATCTCCAAGTACTATCAATATTTTGAGTAATATAATCAACATTTTTTAGGAGATATTCATAAGTAGATCTTCCATTTTTAACAACAATATTACCATTAGAATCAACACTCCATGCATATGAAACTCTACTAAGATATAAATCTGTTAAATCAGCATTAAAGTTGGTACTATTTTCCCAAACTAAAGTATTTGGAACTAAATCAGATACACCAGTACCTTGAAGTTTAGAACCTTCTAAACCAAATAAACGATCTAGTGATGGAAATTCAGCATAATGTTTTTTAACATAGTTTTGCCTATGGGTTTCATCTAATTCATTAACCATTGCAACTGCATCACACATTAATTTAATCCATTTAGCATTGTTAGTAACTATACTAGCATAAACATCAATTCTTGGACGATTAATAACAGTTCCATCATCTAAAGTTAATATTAACTCTGAAAGATCCATAACTTCTACACCGATAACTTCACCATTACCAGTAGGACTCCAAACTGGTTTAACACCTAATAGATATAAGAATTCAGCGATACCATATCCCTCAGTACGAGATATTTCAGTACCCCACATAATCATACCAACAATTTCTGGAAATGCACCATTATTTTCATAATAGTAATCAATTAATAGTTTATCCACAATTTTTTTACCAGTTTCCCATGCAGCTTGAGTAGGGATTTTAGTTGCATCAAAACTATATATGCTTGTACCTGTAGGTATGGAATCGGAATATGATGGGTCTGCAGCTAAACCTGGTGTGACATATCCTCCATTAAGTGCATTTATTATAGATTGCATTTCATGATTATTTCTTAAATCATTTATAATGCCTAAACAGAAATTTAAATTACTGTATAATACACTATTATCGGATATTCCCTCTGATCGAGCGATTTCATCAACAGAAACTCCATTAACAAGTTTACTAATATAGTCTTTTAATTTATTTTGTATGATATCAACTTCTTGTGAATAGTTATGGTCATGAAGCATAGTGTAATAATCTAGGCTAATGTTAGGATATAAAATTTTTTTAATATTATCTAAAATTAATGTTCTAGAAGATGTGATGGTATTAACTTCTTCAATTAATTCTTCACCTTCTAAGATTTTACCTAGATTATGTAATCCAAAAGTTATCAAATCATTATCTAAGTTTTCAAGGTTATTATGTAAATTATTCAACCAGGTATCAAAATTTTCACCATCATTGATATTAGAAAAACCTAATGAAATAGCTAAATTTATTATTTGGATTTTGTATTCATCTATAAGGCCCTCAGCATTATTTTTAACAGCTTGTTCATATTGGGTTATATAACTTTGTAATGTTGTTAAATTACCATATAATGATGAACTAACTGTTGCAGGAGTCATATGGCTTATAACTAATGCAAATGCACGATCTTTTGCAACCATTCCTTCTCCAGGGTTAGAAACAATATAAGGATATATGTTAGGTATAGTGGATAATTGGAATGACCAATCATCAGATTGCATACCCATTAATCTACCAGGTAACCATTCTAATGTTCCATGTGTTCCTAAATGAATCATTGCATCAGCACCAAATACTTGATCAATCCATTTATAGAATGAAACATATTGTTGATGTGGTGGTAATGTTGTGCTATGATAATCTTCTATAGTTGTAAGTTCTTCAGTTCCTCGACTTGGTTGTACTGTTAAGAATATATTTCCAAATATCATCCCAGGGATTATAATTGAATCATTATAAACCATAATATTACCAATACCTGATCCCCATTGATTTATTAATTCATTTTTGAGTTTTTCAGGTAATTCATTTAACCATTTCATATATTGAGTTAGATTAACAAATTGCTTATTTTCAATTAATGTATTCAAGTTTGCTTCAACATAGTCATTTAAAAGACCTTGAGCCCATGTTCCTTTATTACCAAAAGAAGCCACTAATGAGTATAATGTTGTTGCGTTTGGAATTTCTGATTTTTCCATTCCAATATCATAACCTGCATCATACAGTTCTTTTAGAAGATCACTCACGCTTTGGAAAACATCAAGGTAAGATGCTCCTAATTCTGCTTTTCCAGGAGGGTAATTATAAAGAATAATTGCTATTTTTTTATCAATATTATTTTTTTCTTTTAAATTGGCCCATCCATTGGTAAGTTCAACTAATTTGTTGATTCCTTCTTGTATTGGAATTTCTTTTCCTTCTTTGTTTATATATGAAACGGGTATGCTTCCAAAAACACCTTCAAATTGGGGGATTGTAACACTATAAGTCCATTCGGCTTGTGGTCCGAATTCACTTTGATATCCACTTTCACTTATGGAATTTAATGCTCTGATGATTTCAATATTCATGGCTTCAAAATCATCAATTGCTCCTCCATTACCCATATTAACGTAATTTAATGACCAACTGTATAATGAGTTAACTGCAACAACGCCTCTTGTGAAAGGTTTTGCATTATTTTGTCCTTTAGTCATAAGTAGTAATAATGAACTTATTGAAGGTTCGGTTGCACTTTGGAATAAATTAACAACTGCTCGTCCTTGGTTTTCATATTCACGTATCATTGCATCAACAAATGATCCTCCGGAATAATAACTTGCAATAACAACAAAGGAACCTTTAATGTTTTTTTTGCTTTGATTATACCAGATTTCAAATTCTTGAAGTAATGATTCTGGAGTATTATATATTTTAGACCATTCTGCATATTCTTTTGTCATCCAATTTAGGCTTCCAACTCCATCTTCATCATATCCAACATGATTTGTTATCCATGAATTAATCGCATCTCTAGATGGAGTATTACCGAATATTCCATAATCTGGATGATATAATCCGTAAGTTGGCCCTGCAAGTATTGGTCCTTTGGTTAATGTTGGATTTGTATCATTTTCACCTAATAAATAAAATATGTAATCTAACATATTCTCCATATTTTCTTGGACTACTGTTGCATTACTAACTACTTCGGATTGCCAGTATGATCCGATATATGTATTTTCTAGTGTGTGGGGTGTGTTATTTGTTGTGCTTCCACCTAAGAAGTTCCAGTCTTTTAAAATACTATTTATGTATGTGTCACTGTACATACCAAATACATATGCTATCTTTCTTTGTTGATTAGCGGGTGTGTTAGTTATTTCTTCAACTGTTACGCTGTAATCGCTGTTTGTGTACATATCTAATAATATGAAGTTACTATATTCTAACATCCAATTTCTAGATATTAAATTTGTATTTGCTGATTTGGTACTTTCAATATGGTATACTCTGCTACTTTTGTTTCTTAGCATATCTATTTTATTTTGATTACCATCTGAACTTGATGTTCCGGAGTATGTTATAACTGCAATGTCTGGAATAAATGTGTAATTAACAGTTAAAGCACTATTAATTGTTATATTTTTTTTGTAAGTAGAATAAGTTTTGTAATTGATGCTTAATTCGTAGTTTCCTGAACTTATATCTTTCAATGAATATGTGCCTTTTTTATCAGTAGTTGTTGTGTAAATTTTAGTAACATCATTTTCTTTTATTAATGTGATACTAGCATTTTCTACTGGAATTGCCTCTTCATAGGAACCT
>CADBMS010000106.1 GCA_902795935.1 uncultured Methanobrevibacter sp. | reverse complement strand
TTCAAGTGTAAATAAAATAAATAGATATTTATAGAAATTTAGGGTAAAAATCAATTTTAAGTGAAAAAATAAAAATTAGAAAAAAAAGGTTTTCTACAAAGCCCAAAATTAATCACATGCCATCATGACAATTTTAGACAGAGCCTTAAATTGATATTAAATTATTTGCAATTTTTTCAAACCCACAAAATTTTTTACATAGTCTAAAAATAGGAGATTTCTTCAAATTACTAAAACAAGGACTCAATATGTGAGAAATACATAAATACGCACCAAAATCAGTTAAAAAAAACAGCATATCTGAATGTATTTTTAGGAGTTCTACTCATATCTCAAGGATACAACACCAAAAACAGCCATACAACATTTATCTGAGAACTAAAAATTCAGACACCTAAATTAGTTTACACTAATTTCTGAATTACCTAATGGTGGTTGTGTAGCACGCATTAGGTGAAGTAGTCGGTAGAGATGGTGAAAAAGTTCTACATTACCTAATAGGGTTGTGTAGCAGGTGCCTTAACAATGTTGTTTGTGGTATTGGGCACTGCGTTACTTTTTAGTTTAGATATATTTTTAGTAGGTGTTTGTTTTGAGATTATTAATAATTAAATATTAAACACATCTTTTATAATAGTAAAAATATTTGTATATTGTGTTTGTTTTATAGAAAAAAGTGAAAGAATTATTTTTTTGGAAAATTTTAGATTATAATTTATTTTTACTATATATGTAATTTAATTCTAAAAATTTTAGGAAGCATTTATAATTATAAAATTATATATTTATTCTAAGGATGTGCTTTATTAATGTTATCTAAAAGAATCATTCCATGTTTAGATTGTGATTTACAAGTACCTAATGGTCGTGTAGTTAAGGGTGTTGAGTTTAAACAAATCAGATATGCAGGTGAACCTGTAGATTTAGCAAATAAATATTATGAAGATGGTGCTGATGAGATTGTTTTTTTGGATATCACTGCATCTAAAGATAAACGGGAAAGTATGTATGATGTGATTGAGGCTGCAACTGAAAATGTTTTTGTACCAATATGTGTTGGTGGTGGTATACGTAAACCTGAAGATTATGTTCGTATGTTAAAAGCAGGTGCAGATAAATGTTCAACTAACACTTCTGCTATTAAACGCCCTGATTTGATCAATGAGGCTTCTGAACTTGTAGGCAGTCAAGCTTGTGTTATTGGTATTGATGCTAAACGTAGACATGTTAATGATGAAAGTGAGGCTAAAGATAAGATTTTAGTTGAAACTGATAATGGCCTTTGCTGGTTTGAGTGTAGTATCTATGGTGGTCATGAATTTACTGGTATTGATGCAATTTCTTGGGCAATGGAATGTGAGGATCGTGGTGCTGGTGAAATATTATTAACTAGTATGGATCGTGATGGGACTAAGGATGGTTATGATTTATATTTAACAAAAACTATTAGTGAAAGTGTTGATATTCCAGTTATTGCTTCTGGTGGTGTTGGTAACCCTGAACATATGCTTGAAGCTTTCACTAAAGGTAAAGCTGATGCTGCTTTAGCTGCTAGTATTTTCCATTTTGATGAATATCCAATACCTGTGGTTAAGAAGTATTTAAATGAAAATGATATTAATGTAAGATTATAAATATATAAAAACTAAAGTGGGATGGTTTTAATAAAATGGTGAAAAGACGTAAACATATTTTTTTAGATGAACAATCTAAAATTGAAGTTTTAGAACGTAAAATTATTAAATACAATCGTTATAAGTCTTATAACTCTAAAACTATAGATGATGATTTCAGGTTACAAGAAAAACTTGCAATTTTAAGTATTGTTGCAAGTAATTTCATGATGACGGGTCATAGTCCTACTTTAGTTACAACTAAGCGTGATGATGGATGTGAAGTTCTTATGCCTGTTGGTGGTGGTCAAAAAGATCGAGCTAAACATATCATAATGAATGTTGATTTTAGGAAACTTTATCGTGGGGGTAAAAATAGAAAAACAGATCCATTCATGATTATAACTGCCATTTGTATGTATGTTATGAGACAAGATAATCCTAAACGTGGAGATTTACGATATTCTAATGATTTTATAAGCAAATCTGGAGTAACTAAAGAAGTATATCAACGTATTAGTGAAAATATTGAAAAACAAGTAATTTGTTAATTTTTGATACGTAGCTCTATATAGTAGACAAGAAAACTTATTTTTATATGGATTTTACATATTTTCATAAAGTATTTTATTCATATTTTTAAGGATTATTTTACCATTTTTTAAGTTTTTATTGTATGTGGGGCTTTTATTTCATGTTTGGAATGATATATTCGTTTTTTGTTTTTTTTGATACGTAGCTCTATATAGTAGACAAGAAAACTTTTTTTTGAGTTACTGATTATTTGTTACAAGTTTACTATTTTTCGAACAATATTTATTTTACTATATAATAATTAAATTACATATCTGGATGTTGATACTATTTTTTACAGTTGAAATGTATGTCTAGTTTCTTTTATAGTTTTTCATTCTAAGATATTTTAAACTCCAATTAATTAAAAATATTAATATTTAATCCTCTTTTGTGGGTGAATTTTAGTATGCAAGAAATAATTCAAAAAAAAGATAAAATTAAAGGACCAATAAACTTAGAATTAACAATCGCCTCTGGTCAAACTTCACAAGCACCGTGGATAAAAGAGGAAGAATCTTATAAACAATTAATAACAGTTAAAGATGAGCATTGTTTAGTTAAAATAAGTGAAGATGAGGATAATTTAATCATCAATTATCAATCACTTAGAAAAATTAATAAAAGTGATGTTAAATCTAAAGTGAATTATATTTTTAACCTTGATTTTGATTTAAATAAATTATATGAATATCTTGAACTTGATTCAAAGTTATCACAAACTATAAATTTTTGTGAGGGATTGCGTTTATTTTTAGCAGATGATCCATGGGAGTGTATTGTATCATCAATTATCTCTGCAAATAATTCTATTTTGAGATGGACTAAATCAAATACTGATATTAAAGAAATGTTTGGTAATAAACATGTTTTTGGTGATGAAATTTATTATTCATTTCCTGATACTTCAACAATAAAGGGGATTCCATTAGTGGGAGAGTGTAGTCGTGATCTTCGTGCTTGTGGTTTAGGTTATCGTGATAAATATATTATTGAATCTGCTAAGATTGTTGATACTTGGGATTTAAACCATATTTTTGAATTAGATTATAATACTGCTTTTAATGAAATCTCAAAATTACCTGGTGTTGGTCCTAAAGTAGCTGATTGTACATTATTATATGGATTCAATTTTGCTAGGGCGTTTCCATCTGATGTTTGGATTAAACGAATTATTAATCATTTATATTTTGATGAAAAATCCAGTTTAACGACTAAAAAAGTTAGAGATTTTGGTATTTCTGAATTTAATGATTATGCAGGATATGTTCAATTGTATTTATTCCATTATGCCCGTTGTTCTGGTTTACTTAATCGTTTAAAGAAATAATTTCGCTACTTTTTTTTATTTAATTTTGTATATGTCCTTTAATCAAATAATTTAATTATAAGTTATAACTTATAAGAATTAAGTTTTCATATTTTATTGTAAAATCAAAAATATTTTTAAATAATCTTCACCATATAAAGATATTAATAATACGAAAAATGGAGGTGAAATTCAATGAATCTTGAAAAATCTGCAGGATTAAGTACAATA
Source organism: uncultured Methanobrevibacter sp. (assembly GCA_902795935.1). Lineage (GTDB taxonomy): Archaea > Methanobacteriota > Methanobacteria > Methanobacteriales > Methanobacteriaceae > CADBMS01. Next base: position 8,919 of record CADBMS010000106.1, on the reverse strand, counting down.
ATCTTGGGTGTAGTATTATTAGTATTCCCAATGTTTTCATTAGAATTAATCTCAATAATCGTCGGAGTAAGTTTAATATTCTTTGGTATTTCAACAGTAGCAATGGGATTCACTATGAAAGATGCCATGGACATTTTTGCAAAAATAAGCATGGTCATTGGTATAATATCAATCATATTTGGACTACTATTCATATTCTACATTGATGTATTATCCTTCTTAGTAGGTATCCAATTTTATATAGTCGGATTCATAATGATAATATGTGCTATAACCGGATTAATCTCTAGAATAAATACATTATCTATTTTTACATCAGTAATAGTTTTAATAATGGGTATTCTTTCAATAGCTCTTGCAATATTCTCATTCAACCAACCAATATACATTGCAATAATAATGGGGGTAGGTTTAATAATTGAAGGAGTAACAGTCCTATTAATGGATAATTAAAATAAATTTTTCATTAATAAAGAGATTTGGGAGTTTATATAATCTCACTCCCAACAACTTATTATTTTATTTTATTCTAACTTTTTTTCCTGTTTTAGTAGCAGATTTGTAAGTATTTGTTCCTTTGTAGGTTACTGCGTATTTGTAGGTTTTTTTAGCAGTTAATTTTACTTTCACTGTTGCTACGCCTTTATGTTGTTTTAGCTTTGTATGTTTTGCCGTTGACTTTGCAATATTACTTTTTGTTTTGATATTGTTTTGCCTGTTAGTGCATCTTTTAGTGTTGTTGTTAGTCTGTATTGGATGTTCCAGTTTGTATATGTTCTAGATTATTGTTTACATTGGCTGTTACTCCTAGTTTGTTACTTTTTCAAAGTATGTTGAAACTGCTACTAAAAATTCATTATCTGTTGAGTTAAAAATATTTTTATACTAAACAGTACTTTTGAAGAAGACATGAAATATCTCATTCTTTGGAAATCATATTGATACTTGTTATCATATCTAATTGAATCATTTAATATGAATGCAAAAATGAGGTCATTTCCACTTGTTAATGCAAATACTTTATCATAAAACATAAAAGTATCCATTTTAGCCCATCAGTTCAAATAGTGTTTTTAGCAATCCAGGTGTCATCACCAGGAGGTTCAGTTTTAAAATTAGATTTAGAATAATTATCATCCCAACCAATAATAGTGATGCACTGACTTTTAGAATAACTATCATTGGGGGGGGTCTGATTTTTTGTTGAAAATTCGACCTCTAAAAAAATATAATTGAAATTCATAAATTTTCTTAACGACTGTTAAACTAATGATTATACAATTTATTTTGTTAATTAGATTACTTTTAATAATGTTCTTTTTAAAAAATAATGCATAAATCAATAGTAATAATTAGTAGTTATATGATAGTTATTGAATATTTTACATTTTAACAAGGTTATATGACTTAATCTTAAAAAATGAATATTTTACTATTGAAAAGATTTAATAAATGTTTTATAAAATAATATTAATTATTATAGGATTGTAGTTTATGAACAAAAAAATTAATTTTAATGATAAATTAAAATCTACAAGTATAATAATTGGATTATCTTTTGTATTAGTATCTCTTTTTGTAACAATATTTGCTGAGGAGTTATTGGGTATTAGTGAAGATATTAGTATGGATTTAATGAATATTGTATTTATCTTATTAATGGCTATTTGTCTTATAAATACTAATGGTATTACAACTAAACTCTGTGAATTATTTGATTTTAAAATTTTAAAAGAGATAATCTATCTTTTTTTATTAACAACATTTATTGAGGCATTATTTGGTTCTTTTTTTATAGAAAGAATTTTTTGTTTTCATGAAGTAGTTTATAATATATCCTTGTATGAACCATTAGGCCTGTGTATTATTAGCACTGTTATTTTTGCACCTATAAGTGAAGAATTATTTTTTAGGGGAATATTGTTTAATAGATTGAATTTAATTCTTTCTAATAAAAAATATGGTTTAATTATAAGTATTTTATTAACTACTTTTGTTTTTGCATTTGCTCATGGAATCAGCACTGGTTTAATAATTTTTTTAACAAGTATTCCTTTTTGTATTTTGTATTTGAAGCATGAAAACATCTTTGTTAGTGTTTTATTGCATTCGATTTCTAACTTGTCAGTTATGGTTTCATTGATACTTTATTCTTTTAATATTTGTGATGTTGATGCAATCATTTCTAATTCATTAATACTTAGTGTAATTTTTAATATTTTAGGTATTATTTCGTTAATTCTTATGATTAAATATTTAGTATCTAATTATAAGTTAATTATAAAAAATATTCAAAATGAGTAGGTTTTATAATAAATAGTTAATATTTTAAAAAAATAAGATGTTAATTTTTTTAGTTAAAGTTTTATTCTTCAACTATTACTTTTTCCATAACATCTCCAGCTTGTATTTTATTTACAACATCCATACCTTTAGTTACTTTACCAAATACTGTATGTACTCCGTCTAAATGTGGTTGTGGGGAATGTGTTATGAAAAATTGACTTCCTCCAGTGTCTTTTCCAGCATGAGCCATAGATAATGCTCCAATTCCATGTTTATTTGGGTTTCCTTCAGTTTCACATTTTATTGTGTATCCTGGTCCTCCAGTACCATTTCCTTTAGGACATCCTCCTTGGATTACAAAGTCTGGAATGACTCTGTGGAATGTTAAACCATCATAAAATCCTTCATTGATTAATTTTACAAAATTGGCAACAGTATTAGGTGCATCTTTTTCAAAGAGTTCTAATTCAATGTCACCTTTTTTAGTTTGAATAATAGCTTTTTTCATTTTTAATCACCATATTTTTTTTAATATAATTATTTTAGTATAATAATTAACTATTAACTTTTAATATATTTGTAGTATTTATACCTCTATTATAATAATTGACTAAAAAATAAATGGGGGTAATGTTATGTCTGGTTTTTTGGGATATTTTCAACTAGGATTTTAGTAACATTACCTTTTCCATCGTCAATAGTAACTTTTTTTTCTTGATCTCCATATACTGCTATGTTCATGTGTACATTTTCTTGAATTTTATCACTGTATATTGTATTATTTTTATTAATAACTTCATTTTCTTGGTTATTTATTTTATAATCTAATTTTAAATCATAAATTTCACTTAATTGCATCATAGGTATTAGAAATATAAAACAAATGGTCAGTAGAACTATAAAAAAAGATTTTTCTCTAGATGATCCTTCTTCTATTTTACGTTTATCATTTAATGCACTGAAATGTTTCTTAGTTATTGGGTAAAATAATGCTGGTTTATCAAAACTCAGTGTGTCTATGAGTATATGGCTTGTTAATCCAACACTCACTGCAAATACCCAATTCCAATTAATAATTCCGATTAATGTAAATGGGATTAGGAGTAGTAATGTGTGGCTTTCTTCAAATGTTCTATAACATAATTTTTCTAATATGAGGGGAAACATGGAACCTAATATTAAAAAACATAGTGATATGGGCTCTGTTTCTGTTTGAAATATTAAAAGTAGTCCTAAAAAAAGCACTAAACTTATTGAGATATAAGTGTACCACTTCATGGAGTCACGCCCTTTTTCTAATTTTTCCTATTTTTTATACCTTACCTCCGATATAACTAAATGTTCGGAATACTAATAAACCAAACCATAAGGCACTTGCTATTATGTCTCCGATTCTTTCTAAACTAACAATTCTTAAGAAAATAAGGACTATAAATAATGTGATGAATATGTAGAAGAAATATGTTATGTCAATATTATCTTCACCTTTTTGTGAATCAAAATATTCCTTATTAACGAAAATATGTGAGTTAAAGAAAGGCATTCTATTTTTTTTAGGCAATTTTTGAAATCCTGCAATGAATAGAACGTCATGTCTCATTAATCTTTGAAATAATTGTTCTCTTTTGTTGCTCATGTCTTCAAGGTAATTATAGACTATTACTAATTGTGTGTTGGCTAGTGTTGCAATCAGTATCTTTAATAATTTTTCTTGAGTTATTTCTTTTAATTTTCCAGCTTCTGTGTTTTTAATTGTTTCTATTGATTTTATTATGATTTCTTTGTCTGTTTGAGTGTCTATGTATATGCAACAGTATTTTTTGTCTTGATTTTTCGTTGGCTGCAAGTTTTTCACTATTTTTGTATATATTTTGTACATATCTTGTCCATATATGGCTTGGTTTTTACCTCGTCTTATATTTAAAAGAATGTCATATACATACATGTTATTATATTGATTTTTATAATATATTATTATTTTTATTTTATTTTTTTCATTTATTTTAGATATTTTTGAAATTAATCCGTTTATTATCATTAAATAATTATTTTTCACAATTATTGATGCATAATATCAATTTTATCAAGTAATGTGCAATTTTGATTATTTTTATATTATCTGTACCAATTTTTTTATAAAAAATAGCTTTAATTTATAATATTTTTCATGTAAAATCTATAACATTTAATACATTGAAACGAGTTATATTAATATAATATAAATCCAAAAAAATTTGATTTATTTATAAAATTATTAGCAGATTATTTTATCAAGAATTTAAGGGATGGTAATGTTGAATAGTGAAGAGGTTATTAATTTAGAAAAAAAATTTGTCATGCAAACATATAATCGTCAACCAATAGTAATATCTCATGGTAAAGGTGCATTAGTATGGGATTTGGACGGTAAAGAATACATAGACTGTTTTGCAGGCATTGCTGTAAATAATATAGGGCATGCTAATCCAAAAGTAGCATTAGCATTATGTTATCAAGCACAAAACTTAATCCATACATCAAATATTTACTATACAAAAGAACAAGCACAATTAGCACATGAATTAACTGATATTTCTAGACATGATAGAGTATTCTTTGCAAACAGTGGAGCAGAAGCTAATGAAGCAGCTATAAAACTTGCAAGAAAATTTACGGGTAAAAGTGAAATTATAAGTACAATAAATTCTTTCCATGGACGTACACTTGCAACAGTAACTGCAACAGGATCTGATAAATATTCTGAACCATTTAAACCATTACCACAAGGTTTTAAACATGTTCCATTTGGAGACATTAAAGCATTAGCAGAAGCCATAAGTGATGATACGGCAGCAGTTATTATTGAAGCTATTCAAGGGGAAGGTGGAGTTATTTTACCTCCAGAAGGTTATCTTAAAGATGTTGAAAGCCTTTGTGACCAAAAAGATGTATTATTCATATTAGACGAAGTTCAAACTGGATTTGGACGTACTGGTGAAATGTTTGCATCAGATTTATATAATATTCAACCAGACATGACCACTGTTGCTAAAGCATTAGGTGGAGGATATCCAATAGCAGCATTACTTGCAAATGAAAGAATTTCTAAAGGTTTTGAAATAGGAGATCATGGAACAACTTTTGGAGGTAATCCTTTAGGTTGTGCTGCTGCAATTGCATCAATTGAAGTTTTAAAAGATGAAAATTTACCAGCTAAAGCTAAAGAATTAGGTGATTATTTCATTGATAAGTTAGCTGAAATTGCTGATAATCATCAAGCTATTACTCAAATTAGAGGTATTGGTTTAATGATTGGTATTGAAATTGATGGTAATGGTGCAGAAATTGTTGATAAATGTCGTGAAGAAGGTGTTTTAGTTAATTGTACTGCAGAAAATGTTATACGTTTAACACCACCACTTGTAATTAATAAAGAACAAATCGATAAGGTAGTTGAAGTTTTAGATAAAGTGTTATCTTAAACATTAATAAACCTTCTTTTTTCATTTTATTTTTCTAAACATTTTCAACATAATTTTATTATTTTTTTTACTAATTATTTATATTAATTCTAATTTTTATAAAATATTCTTTAATTTTTACTAAAATTAAATTTAATTCAATTTAAAATGATTAAAATTTAATTAATAAACCTATAATGCTATTTATATAAAATTAATATTATACAACTAATGTTTTAAGTTTTTTAAAACTAATAATCCTTTAAAGTATCATCTTTCCAGATAAATCGGAAATTTTATATATTTATTATTAAAATACATTTAATGTCAACTTCATTTTTAAAAAAAAACTTATAATTTTTTGTTTCATTTATATTGGAAAAATTCAAAGGAGTTAAGTAATGAACCTTAATATAAACACAAATGATAAAGGAAATCTTAGTATTGGTGGTGCTGATGCTTTAGAATTAGCTGAAGAATATGGTACTCCATTATATGCTACTGATGAAAACAGAATACGGGAAAATTTTCAAAGATTAAACAATGCATTTATAAAACATTATGAAAATTTTCAAATATTTTATGCATGTAAAGCAAACACTAATCTATCAATAATACGCATACTTGAAGAAGAAGGTTGTGGGATTGATGCAGTATCTCCTGGAGAAGTATACGCTGGAATAATGGCGGGTATGGATCCACAAAAAATATTATTCACTGGAAATAATGTTAAAGATGAAGAAATGGACTTTGTAATAAAATCTGGTGCAAGATTAAATGTTGACTCTGTTTCACAGTTAAAAAGATTAGCAAAAATTGTAAATCCAGAGGGGTTTAAAATATCTTTTAGAGTAAACCCTATGGTTGGTGCAGGCCATCATGAACACACAATAACTGGTGGTAAAAAGAGTAAATTTGGTATTATGGATAAAGAGGCTGTTGAAGTATACTCTATGGCAAAAGAAATGGGATTTGATCCTGTTGGTATACATATGCATATTGGCTCTGGATTTTTAGATATTGGTCCATTTAAATTAGCTGTAAATACTCTTATGGATATTGCTGGAGAAATTACACAAAAAACAGGAATTAAATTTGAATTCATTGATTTTGGTGGTGGTATGGGAATTCCATACACTCCTGATGAAAATATATTGGATATTGAACCTATAGCTGAAGAAATTATTAAGATATACAAATCTAAATTAGAAGAATATGATATGGGTGAGCCAACAATGTGTCTTGAACCAGGAAGATACTTAGTTGGAGATTCAACATATTTACTCGCAAGGGTAAACAGTGTTAAAGAAGGATATAAAAAATTTATTGGAGTAGATGCTGGGTTTAATACCTTAATCAGACCTGCAATGTATGATTCTTATCATCACATTGTTATTGCAGATAAGCCAGAAGCCAAAACAACACAAACTGTGGATGTGGCAGGTAATGTATGTGAATCTGGAGATTTATTTGGAAGAGATAGGCCATTGCCTGATGTTAAAGAAGGTGATTTAATAGCAATCCTAAATTCAGGAGCATATAGCTTTTCAATGGCCTCAAGATATAATTCAAGACCTATGCCTGCAGAAGTATTAGTTAATAATGGCGAAGTTGATTTAATACGTGAAAGAGAAAATTTAGCAGATTTATTCTCTAATCAAATAGTGCCTCCAAGACTACTTAAAAAAGATTAAATAAATACATTTCATATTTTGGGTGAAAAAATGAGTAACTATGAATTCATATTTTCTAAAATGCATGGTTTGGGAAATGATTATATTGTTATAGATGAAACACAAGAAACCATAATTCCTGAAAAAGAAAAAGAAAAAGCTGTAATTAAATTATGCACTAAAGGATTCAATATTGGTGCAGATGGAGTAATATTTGTAACTCCATCTTTGAATGAAGATATTCGTTTTAGAATATTTAATGCAGATGGTAGTGAAGCAGAAATGTGCGGTAATGGTATTAGATGCTTTTCAAAATTTGTCTATGATAATGAAATCTTAAAAGACACTACCTTTAATGTGGAAACTCTTGGTGGATTAAAAATAGTTGAATTAAATGTTAATGATGATAAAATGGAATCCTGTAAGGTTAATATGGGTCTTGCAACATTTCAAACAAAAGATATTCCAATGAATGCTGATGTTGATGAATTTATTGACATGCCGCTAGAAGTGGAGGATACTACATTTAATTTAACAGCAATAAGTGTGGGAAACCCTCATGCAATAATATTCACTGAAGATGTATCTAAAATAGATTTAGATAAATACGGACCTCTTATAGAAAATCATACACAATTTCCTGAAAGAATTAATGTACACTTTGTAGAAATAAAATCTGAAGGCGAGATAGAAATGATTACTTGGGAAAGGGGGGCAGGACCAACATATGCGTGTGGTACGGGAGCAACATCTTGTGTAATAACTGGAAACAAATTAGGATTACTTAAAGAAGATGTATTAGTGCATTTACCTGGTGGAGATTTAAATATAAGTGTATACGAAGAAAATGGGCAACTGGGGGCATTTATGGAAGGAGTAGCAGTATTATCGTTTGATGGGGTGATAAACCTAGAACTCTGATTTAACATCCTTCCTTATTTTTTTATTAAAGATTATTTTACGTAATAACCTAAAAATAAACAACTATATTAAGTATAAAACTATTTAAGAAGAAAAATATTAATACTTATAATAAAACAATATTTTTATTTTTATAAAAACTTTTTTTCATAAAAATTCGGAGATATTAACATCAATCAAGCTAAAAACTTATATTTCAAAGGAATGGATCTTTTATTAGATAATAAATTAAATGAAGCTATAAATTATTTTAGAGAGGCTATTGCTGCAAATCCTAGATGTTTAGAAGCACATTTAGAATTGGGGTTTATCTTTGGATCAATGGATAAATACTCTGATGCACTCAAAGAATTCAAAAAAGCGATAGAAATAGAGCCTAATTTTACAGATTTATTCGGTCAAGGTTTGGCCTATTATTTTTTAGGTAAATATGATGCTGCAAATAAATCATTTAATGAAGCTATAAAATTTGGTGAAAATGAAGATATTTATTATTATTTAGCTTCAATCCAATTTGAAAATCAAAACTATGAAAAAGCCATATCTAATTATGAAATGGCAATATCTTTTGATACAGAATTTGTCGGTGCATATAATGA
>CADBMS010000105.1 GCA_902795935.1 uncultured Methanobrevibacter sp. | reverse complement strand
TTTCAAGTGTAAATAAAATAAATAGATATTTATAGAAATTTAGGCTAAAAATCAATTTTAAGTGCAAAAATAAAAATTAGAAAAAAAGGTTTTCTACAAAGCCAAAATATTATTAAGGAGTATATTAAACTTAAAAATATTTAGGGAGTTATAATTATTATGAAAAGTATTGCTGAAGAAGCTCTTAGAGAAGCTTTAAAATATACAGATAATGCTGAAGTCTTTATTGAAGAAGATAAAAGTATGAAAGTTGAACTTAAAAATGATAAAATTGATTTTGCTAAAAATGAAGTTAATATAGGTTTAGGTGTTAGAGTTATTATTAAAAATAAAATGGGTTTTGCACATACTAGTGATTTAACTAAATTCAAAGAAACTGTCAAACAAGCAGTTGTGAATTCTAAAGCTAATGTTATTGATGAACATTTTAATTTAGCTAAACCTAGCAAATACCCTGTTGTTAAAGGGATTTATGATTCCAAATTTGAAGTTTTTAGTGTGGATGATGGTATTGATTTTAGTCAAAGATTATTAGATACTTGTATTGAAGAATCTTGTGAACCTACTTCTGGAGGTTTTAGTACAGGTAAATGCACTAGTTTGATATTAAATAGTAATGGGGTTGAATGTGGAAATATTGAAACGGGATTTGGAGGATTTTTAGCAGTTAATGCTGAAGTTGGTGGTGAAAAATCAACAGCTTATGATTCATCATCTTCTTGTTTTATACATAATCTTAATCCAGAGGATTTAGCAAAAGATGTTTGTAAATTAGCTAAAGATAGTGTTGGAGGCAAATCTATTGAAACTTCAGATAAAGATGTTATTTTAGATTATAATGCTAGTATTGGTTTACTTGGTGCTTTTATTAGTGGTTTTAGTGCAGATAATGTTCAACGTGGTAGGTCTATGTTAGCTGATAAATTAGGTGAAAAAATGTTAAGTTCCTCTTTGACTATTTTTGATGATGCTACACTAGAAAATGGTATGAATTCTTCTAGGTGTGATGGTGAAGGTACTGCATCACAAAAAACTTGTTTAGTTAAAAATGGAATTATTAATAGTTTTATTTATGATTTATATACTGCATCAAAAGTTGGTAGCAAAAGTACTGGTAATGCTGGACGTGGTTATTCTAGTACTCCTTCAATAAGTAACAGCAATATTATAATTGAATTCAATGAATTTATTGATTTAGATGATATTAAAGATGGTGTTTGGGTTACTGATGTTTTAGGTGCCCATACTGCAAATCCAATTAGTGGTGATTTTTCTGTTGAAATCAATAATGCATTTATTATTGAAAATGGGGAATTAATTGCTCCTGTTAAGAAAGGTATGTTATCTGGCAATATTTTTGATGTTTTAAGTGATGTTGAAGCATTATCTGGTTCTGTTAAACAAAAAGGTAATGTTGTTTTGCCTAGATTATTGAGTCATGATTTAAGAGTTATTGGTAATTAAAATGTAGTTTTTATTGGTGAATTTTATGAAGTGTGAGAATTATGGTTTAAATCGTAGTACTGAAAGGGATAATCTTAATTTGAATCCATTACAGAGGGGAGGTGTACTTTCATCTGCTGCTAGGGAAGCATTATTTGAGTTTAGTGACGGTTATAGTGTTTGTGACTATTGTGCTGGTCGCCTAGATCAAATTAGTAAACCTGGAATTAATAGTTTTTTGGATGATTTAGCAACATTTATTAATGCAGATGTTGTTAGAACTGTGAATGGTGCACGTGAAGGTAAGTTTGCAGTTATGCATGGAATTTGTAATGAAGGAGAAAGTGTTGTTGTTGATGGTAATGCTCATTATACTACTCATTTAGCTGTTGAACGTAATAATTTAAATATGATTGAAGTTCCAGTTACTAATGAACCTGAATTTGAGATTACTGTTGAAAATTATAGGGCTACTTTAGAAGATGCTGTTGATCGAGAACAAGTTAGTTTAGCTGTTTTGACTCATGTTGATGGAGATTATGGTAATCTTGTTGATGCTAAAAAAATTGCTAAAGTATGTCATGAGAATGGCGTACCTTTACTTTTAAATTGTGCTTACTCTATGGGTCGTTTACCTATTGATGCTAATGAGTGGGGTGTTGATTTTGTTGTTGGCAGTGGCCATAAGAGTATGGCTGCTTCTGGACCTATTGGTGTCTTAGGCGTGAGTGATGAGTTTGTAAATAAATTGTTAATTCGTTCTAATAGGCATACAAAAAAAGAAATTGAGTTGTTAGGATGTACTAGTAGAGGCGCACCTATAGCTACTTTGATGGCATCATTTCCTTATTTAATCGAACGTGTTAAAAAATGGGATGTTGAAGTTGAAAAGTCCCGTAATTTTGCAGCCATGATGGAAGAAATTGAAGGTGTTACACAACTTGGTGTGAAACCTACAAATCATGACCTCATAAGATTTGATACACCTCACTTCCATGAGATTGGAAAAACACATAAACGAAAAGGATATTACTTATACGAAGAACTTAAAAAAAGAAAAATTGTTGGAATAAAACGTGGGCAAACTGAATGGTTCAAATGCAGTACTTATGGTATGACAGAGGACCAAATACAATACATTGCAAAATCATTTAAAGAAATAAGTAGAATAAACAACACTACCTAAAAATATGATAGAATGAATTTTTTCATTTATTGTTGTTTGTGATATTTTCTTTTATTTTTTTGTTGATTAAATACTGTTTAAAATTATACAAGTTTTTTTTAAATGATAATGATAAAAGTTCACAACAGATGATTTTTATGAATAATTTAGCTAATTATATTTCATCATCAAGAATTATTTTATCGATTTTATTGTTATTTACAGAACCATTATCTATCTATTTTTTCATAATTTTTATTATTTGTGGAATTAGTGATATTCTTGATGGATATATTGCTAAAAATTATGGTTTTAGTAGTGATTTTGGAGCTAATTTGGATTCATTTGCCGATGTTATTTTCTTTTTATCTTTTTTAATTGTTTTATTGCCTATTTTGAATCTTAGCTATTTTATGGTTTTATGGATTATGATTATATTTTTAATAAAAATAATGTCAATTTATATCGGATTTATAAAATTTAGCAAATTTTCATTGATTCACAGTTATTTAAATAAATTAACAGGCATATATTTAATATTACTCCCATTTTTATTACTTTTAAGTTCATCAAAACTAATTTTAGTTGTTTTATATTTAATAGCCACTATTGCATCACTAGAAGAATTAATTATTATTATTCATACCCATAATATAAATTTAAATCATAAAACATTTGATTTATAATTTTTTTAATATAGAACATTAACTCATATTAATTACTGGAAATTGAATTTCAGTTATTAACTCTGAATTATCAACAGTATCCTGTAAATTATGATAAACTTCCCTAGGAGAACCAACAACATCATAAGAATTATTATTTACAAAATCCACCATTTCGTTATAAGCAGATTTTATTTTACTATGATTTCCTTTATATTTACAATATAAAACAGTATGTTCTGGAACTGACCCTACAGCAATCCTATCATTACCTAAAACATCACCTTTAACAGGCACTCCAACATCATAAACAAATATATCTTCTCTTTTTTGAGGAAAAGTATAATAAATAGCAAAAGGTAAACCTGAAACTTCAACATTATTATCTTCTATCCAAGCCATTAATTCATTAATAAGTCCAACTAAATCATTTAAAGAACCTTTATGTTTAATTAAAGCAGATTTTTCCTCATTAACTTTTTTTTCTTCAATTTGCATAGTTATCACCAAAAATAACATTATTTAATAATTGTTGTTTAATTCTAATAAATATTTAGCAAAACATGACCCCTATTTAAAGATTACAAATGAAACAACAATGCTAAATATTAATTATAGTTTTTCTCGAAAAGTTTATACCATGTGAGATACAAAATTATATTCATGGTTGAACGAAGTAAAAAAATTGCAGGACATCTAGAATTGGATGAAATTAAAACTGTAATGAAGAAATATAAAGATTCTAGGGGTCTGAATTTTTTTAGTTCTCAGATAGTTGTTGTATGGCCTTTTTTGAGTAAAATCCTTGGGATATAATTAGGGCTCCTAAA
>CADBMS010000104.1 GCA_902795935.1 uncultured Methanobrevibacter sp. | reverse complement strand
TTCAAAAGTACATTCGCTATCTTCTACAACATCATGGAGAATAGCTGTCACAAATACATCTTCACCACTTTTGATAGCTGGATACTCAAAAAAATCATAATCTTCCAAAGCATATTGTGCAACCCTTAAAGAGTGAGCAATTTTTTTTGGAGGGAGATATTTATTTATTATTCTAAGTGCATTACAACAAATTCCATTCATAAAAAATCCCCTTTCATATTTCTATATATATTATATAAAATTTTTTAAAATTTTTCAATTAAAAAAAATAAAGGGGAGAATAATCTCCCCTTAAAATTAATCATATTTTATATATTTTTTATGTATATATCCTATCATTCCTGCAACATTTACATGAATCCATTCACCACTAGATGTTCCATCAACCTCAAAACGATTACCTTTATTTACTTGTCGTAAAATTGTTCCATTAGGAGTTTGACGTACATTTAAATTATCTACTGTTGCAGTAGCAGTACCAGTGGCTTTCCATTTAGTAGTTGGTGATGTTGTATCTGCTGGTTTAGTAGGATTTAATTTATCTGGAACATTCCATGCGGCTACAAATTTTCTTGTAGATCCCCATTCTAATCATTTAGCACTAACTGGTTGATTAGATTTAATTCTTTCATTACTTCCAGTATCATATTTTACGCATGTATCTTGATAAGGATTATAAGATTCAACAACAAATACATGGTCAATGTAATTATGATTATCATATTTAACAGCTACTACTGCACCTGGTTTAATTTGAGATTTTTTAGTAACTTTAGTAAAACCAAATTTTGGAAGATAAGCTTCCATATGACCACAAGTAATTCCTCCAGTAGGCTAATCAGTAAATCCTAAATCATATAGTGCTCGTGCAGGTAATCTATCACAGCTTATTATTTTATCATCACAAGGTCTTTTAGTAGTAGAATTACCATATTTCCATCCATTATCTTTTGCCATTTTAGCTACATTTGCAGTACTCTTAACCATTGCTTTTTGTCCTTCAGTTTGAGGAGTAATAGTTTTATAGAATGATTCAAGAGCAGATTTAGATGCTGATCCATAAATTCCATCAATAGTTAATTTTAAGTCAGTTTGAAATTTCTTTAAAGCTGTTAATGTATTATTACCAAAATCTCCATCAATTCCATTACAATTATAACCACAAGCAGTTAATAATGTTTGCATAGTTTTTACAGCATCTCCTTTAGAGCCTTTTTTCAAAGTGGTTGCTGTAGTAGTTGAAGAATTATTATTAGATGAAGAACTTTGATTACTTCCATTAGGAAGAGTAATAGTCCCATCTTTTCTATATTGTTTTAAATTTGCTTTAAACTAATCCCATGTCCAAGATGTTTTATAATTATTGTTTTTTACATATGGATTTGGACAAATCTTTCCTGTTACATCATAATGTCGAATAACATGATCAAAACTAATATTATATTCATCCATTAGCTTACTAACTAAATAAATAAGAGATTCTTGGGTTTCTCTAGTAAAATACCAAAGTCCACTGTCTCCACTTAAATCTTTTTGAGTGGTATTTGCTGCAACTCCACATTCAATACCAATGGAGTTATAATTAGTACAAATCTTATGGAAAGTATGTCCTCCGCTACCTTGAAGTCCACCGCCACAATGCCAAACAACTGCGGTTTTAGGATTTGCGGCAAGATATATTTCGCCATTACGTTTGATATTATAATGTCCGCCATATCCTCCTCCATATAAATAAGGATTATCGGCATTAGGAACCCCAAGATAATGTATTACAATAAATTGAATTGAATTACCTCCGCGGCTTGCAGGAATCTGAGATTTGTTAGCAGAAGTAATATCAATAATTTGTTTTGTTCCAATTTTAATAATATTGTTATTTGAAGTTGAAGGTTGCTCTTTAGCAGGAGTAGTTTGATTATTCTACAATGCTTTTGGAATATATTTTGATGGTTCTACTTTACTTAAATCATCATATTTAGTTAAATTATTTTCATTAACAATCCTCATAACACTTGTAGGATATGTTTTTCCTGTAGCATAACCTCGACCACCAACTTCAGTAATTAATTTAGTTGGATCTTTAATATTAACAACTTCTTTACCGTATTTAGGTTTTCCACCTTTACCATCATTAGAAGCATATAATAAAAATAAAATAAAATCACAAAATGACTATTCTATATCATCATATTTTCTAAAGTCATCATTAATAGTTGTCATAGAATTACCATATTGTTCGGGGGTATCTTTATTTAAACTCTTTCCGGGCCATACACTATATTCTGGAACCCAACTTTTATTTAAAAGTTCACTTTTTATTCCTACCATATTATTATATTTTAATAATAATTCGATTTGAGGATTATCCCAATATGATCTTACTCCATAACCATTTTCTAAACAAGATTGACCTATTAATACTGAAGGTAAATAACCATAACGTTTACATGCTTTTTGAGCTGCTAAAGCAATTTTGTCAATATATTCTTGTTTACTTTGACAAATTAAAGGAATTGTTTCTGTTTTACTTGGCGTTGGTGTTGGAGTAGGGGTAGGAGTTGTATTATTAGATATTGTTTTTCCAATAGTACAATAAGAAGAATTACCTAAATAAATCCAGCCAACACCCGATTTTAATTTACCCCATTTTCCAGAAATTTCAACAATGGTAAAAATACCTTTTTTAGTTACTCCATTTGTCGCATATGATGTTCCTGGACCTTTACGAATATTTAAATCATCAATAATAACAGTTACCTCAAATGGTACTTTTGGAAAACCAGTAGAAGTATTTGTATTTGTTGATGAAGATCCTTTTAATTTATTATATGCTTCTGCAGTATATCCAAAAGGATCACTATTTGAACTTGGAAATTCATAAAAAGTATAAGTTGCTCCATATTTATTTTTAA
>CADBMS010000103.1 GCA_902795935.1 uncultured Methanobrevibacter sp. | reverse complement strand
CCACAAAAAAACTTAAGTTGACGACATTGAAAAAAAAACTAGTACAATAAATATTAATGATTATAATATAGTAATTTAGTTTCAAAATGTTACTAAAATATTTTCTTAATGATTTGAACTAATTTGTTAAAACTAGTTTAAATTAATTTTAATAGATTTAATTATGGTTAATATCAAAAAAATAATCTAATTAAATATATTATTAAAATATAATATCAAATATATTGTATTATTATAAATACATTTTATTAAAGTCTTTTGTAATATACGAAAATTATTTATATAACCTTTAACCCATCGATAATATACATAATTAAAATAATTTTAAAAATTAATTTATGTAACAAAAAACGATTTTAATATGAGGTGAAAAAATGGCACAATACACAGGTCAAGGTCAACCTATATTAGTATTACCAGAAGGTACTAACAGATATATCGGAAGAGATGCACAAAGAATGAACATATTAGCCGGTAAAATATTAGCAGAAACCGTAAGAACAACATTAGGTCCAAAAGGAATGGATAAAATGTTAGTTGATGGATTAGGAGACATCGTAGTAACCAACGATGGAGTAACTATCTTAAAAGAAATGGATATTGAACATCCTGCAGCTAAAATGTTAGTAGAAGTAGCAAAAACTCAAGAAGATGAAGTTGGAGACGGAACTACTACTGCAGTAATCATTGCTGGAGAATTACTAAAAAAATCCGAAAATTTAATTGATATGGATATTCATCCAACAATTGTTGCATTAGGTTACAGACAAGCAGCTGAAAAAGCTCAAGAAATTCTTGACGAAATTTCAATGGATATCAACGATAAAGAAACATTAATGAAAGTAGCTATGACTGCTATGACTGGTAAAGGAACTGAAAAAGCAAGAGAACCTTTAGCAAAATTAGTAGTTGATGCAGTAAAACAAGTCGAAGAAAACGGGGAAGTTGATATCGACCAAATTAAAATTGAGAAAAAAGATGGCGCAATAGCTGATGATTCAACATTAGTACAAGGAGTAATTGTAGACAAAGAAAGAGTACACTCTGGAATGCCATCTTCATTTGAAAACGCAAAAATTGCATTACTAAACTGCCCAATAGAAGTAAAAGAAACTGAAGTTGATGCAGAAATTAGAATTACTGACCCTGCACAAATGCAAGCTTTCATTGAACAAGAAGAACAAATGATTAAAGATATGATTACCAAAATCGCAGATACTGGAGCACAAGTTGTATTCTCACAAAAAGGTATCGATGACTTAGCACAACACTACTTAGCTAAAGAAGGAATCATGGCTGTTAGAAGAGTCAAAAAATCAGATATTGAAAAAATCTCAAAAGCTACTGGTGCTAAAGTAGTAACTAATATTGAAGACTTAAGTGGGAATGATTTAGGAGAAGCTGGTTCTGTAGCAGAGAAAAAAATCTCTGGCGAAGACATGATTTTTGTAGAAGAATGTAAAGAAGCAAAAGCAGTAACTTTATTATTAAGAGGATCCACTTCCCATATTGTAAGTGAAATTGAAAGAGCAATTGAAGATGCTATTGGAGTAGTAGCTGCTACTGTTGAAGATGGGCAAGTTGTTGCTGGAGGAGGAGCTCCAGAAATTGAAATAGCTAAAAAATTAAAAGATTACGCTGACACTATCAGTGGAAGAGAACAACTAGCAGTCGTTGCATTTGCTGAAGCTTTAGAAATTGTACCAAAAACATTAGCTGAAAATGCAGGTTTAGACAGTATAGACTCATTAGTAGATTTAAGAGCTGCACATGAAAAATCAGTTACCATGGGATTAAATGTATTCACTGGTGATGTGACTGATATGGAAAAAGCAGGAGTAATCGAACCTAAACGTGTTAAAAAACAAGCTATTCAATCTGCATCTGAAGCTGCTGAAATGATCTTAAGAATTGATGATGTTATAGCATCAACAGGATCTGGCGCACCAGATATGGATGAAATGGGTGGAATGCCTGGTGGAATGCCTGGTGGAATGCCACCAATGATGTAATTAAATTAAACATTTAATTACACTTTTTATATTTTTTCTAATTCAAACTACTCTTATAAATTTATTAATTCATTTTAAATAACTACATATTTGATATGTATAAATTCAATAAATTATTCTCATTTTAATAGTTATATTCCATTTTTAATGAATAAACTTATTATAGTCATTTACGAAATAATTTTATAGATTATTTATAAATAACTATAAAAAAAGTTTTGTAAGCAACTATAAAATAAATTCTATATTGTACTTTAATAATTTATTATTTAAATGTGATAAATATGAGGCCTTATGTAATATTAAATGCCGCAATGACTTTAGATGGTAAAATAGCAACACGAACTGGAAGTTCAGAAATTTCTGGACCCAAAGATTTGATTAGAGTGCATGAATTAAGAAAAGAAGTTGATGCAATAATGGTGGGAATAAATACATTATTGGCTGATGATTCTAAATTAACAGTACATAAAATTAAATCAAAACCTAATGATAATCCTATAAGAATAGTGGTTGATAGTAATGCAAAAACACCATTAACTGCAAGAGTCTTAAATTCTGATGCACCAACAATAATAGCTACATCAAATAAAGCACCTCAAGAAAAAATAATACAATTAAGAAAAAAGGCAAAGGTAATTATAACTGGTGAAACAAGAGTAAATCTATCAAATTTGTTGCAAAAATTAAAAAAATTGGGTATTAATACTTTAATGTTAGAAGGAGGGTCTACACTTAATTTTTCAATGATAACATTAGGTTTAGTTGATGAAATAAGAATTTGTATAGCACCAATGATTGTTGGTGGTAAAGATGCAATAACTTTAGTTGGTGGTAAAGGATTTGATTATATGGGAGATTCTAAAAAATTAAAATTTAAAAATAGTTTTGAATTAGATAAAGATTTAATACTCTGTTATAAGGTATTAAATGAAAATTAATTAAATATTGGCTTTGTAGAAATCCTATTTTTTTTATTTTTGTGTTGTTTGGTATATGTTGTAGATTGTGTTTTTGAGTTTTGTTT
>CADBMS010000102.1 GCA_902795935.1 uncultured Methanobrevibacter sp. | reverse complement strand
TTGTTAAAGTTAATATTTACACATTAAATAAAAAATATCTTGTATTTTCCTTTATTTTTTAGTTTAAATTATTTTTTTATAATGGCAATATTTAATAATATATTTAAACAAACAATACTTACACTAAACTTATTATAATTATTATTTTTTTATTGGAGGATTATTATTGAGTAAAATATTAATATCAAGTGCACTGCCTTATGCTAATGGTCCTAATCATTTAGGGCATATGAGATCCACATATATTCCAGCAGATACCTACGCTAGGTACAATAGATTGAAAGGAAATGAAGTACTTTTCACATGTGCTAGTGATGAACATGGAACTCCAATTGCAGTTAAGGCAGAACATGAAGGAAAAACACCAATGGAAATAGCAACAAGATATCATAAAATGCTTAAAAAAGATGTAGAAGATTGCAATATATCATTTGATAGTTTCACAAGAACTACAGATAAAAAACATTATGAAATGGCTCAAAAATTATTTTTAAAACTTTATGAAAAGGATTACATATATGAAAAAGAAATACAACAATTGTACTGTGAAAAATGTGCTAGATTTTTACCAGACAGATATGTAGAAGGAATTTGTCCAGTATGTGGTGCAGATGGTGCAAGAGGAGACCACTGTGAAATGTGTGGTCGACATTTAGAACCAACACAACTAAAAGAACCACATTGTTTAATATGTGATTCAACTCCAAAAATAAGAACCTCTAAACATTACTTCTTTAAATTAACAGAATTTGAAAATCAAATCAAAGAATGGATTAATAATAATAAAGAATTAGATTCTAATGTCCGAAATTATGCTCTTAATTGGTTAAAAGACGGATTAAAAGACTGGATTTTAACAAGAGATATGGATTGGGGAATACCAGTACCATTAAATGGTGTCGAAGGTAAAATAATTTATGTATGGGGTGAAGCATTCATAGGATACTTATCTGCAGCAGCACAATGGTCAGATAAAACAAATCAACCATGGATAGATTATTGGAATGATAAAGCAGTTCATTTTATAGGAAAAGATATAATTTATCATCATTCCATATTTTGGCCAGCACTATTAATGGCATATTCTTGTAATTTACCAAGCAACATTGTTGCAGGGGAATTCTTATCGTTAGAAGGACAAAAAATGTCCACAAGTAGAAACTGGGTAATATGGGTTCAAGACTTTTTAAAATATTATGATTCTGATTTATTAAGATATTACTTAACAATAAATGCTCCATTAAACAAAGACACAGATTTTTCATGGGATGAATTTCAAAGAAGGGTGAATGATGAATTAGCTGATGTTCTTGGAAACTTTTTACACAGAACATTTTCATTCACTAAAAGATTCTATAATTCAAAGATTCCTGAAAAGTTTGAATTAACAAAAGAAGATGAAGATTTTGAAAACTTAATAATTTCTGCTCCAGAAAAAATTGGAAATTTAATAGAAGCGTATAAATTCCGTGATGGATTAAGAGAAATAATTAAACTTGCAAAAGCAGGAAATAAATATTTCAATGACCAAGAACCTTGGAAAACAGAAAAAGAAAATCCAAAAAAAGCATCTACATGTTTATATCTGTGTAATCAATTAGCAAAGACAATAGGGATACTATTACAAGCATATTTACCAATTAAATCAAAAAAAATTCTTAAAATCTTAAATATTGCAGATGAAAAATCAAGTAATTGGGATATAGCTGCAGAATTCTTGGAAACGGGTCATAAAATAAATAAACCTAAACCATTATTCAAAAAAATTGATGATGATGAAATAGCTAAACGTAAAGAAGAACTATTGAATAATTCAAAAGAAGTAACTACACAAGAAAAGGAGGAAAATAAGATGGGTGATTTAATAAGTATTGATGATTTTGGAAAAATTGATTTAAGAGTAGGTAAAGTAATAAAAGCAGAATCCGTGCCTAAATCTGATAAATTACTTAAATTACAAGTTGATATTAAAGAAAAAACTCTACAAATTGTGGCTGGATTAGCTAAATCGTATACTCCTGAAGAATTATTAAATCAAAAAGTAATAGTTATTGTAAATTTAAAACCAGCTAAATTATTTGGAATTGAATCACAGGGTATGTTACTTGCAACTGATGATTCAGTGGGTTTATTAACTCCACAAAAAGGAGAAATTGGTGAAAAAATCAGATAAACATTTATTTCATTATTTTTATTTTTTATTTATTCTTTATAATTGGGGTGGAAAAAATAAATGAATGAAACAGATTTAATAACTAAGTCTGAAAATTTTTTGGAAAAAATAGGTCAAGAACAATTAAATATAGAAAATATATCTAATTTAGATGTATTTATTGAGACTTACCAAAATTTAAAAGAAAATTTGGAAAAACTTTCAGATTTAAAGGATAGTATGGAATCTAAAGGATATAAGACTCCATATTTTGCCTTAACAAATCATGCATTAAGTACTCCTAGTGAAGTGGTATTGGATGAGGTTCATGAAATTAATCATCATAATAAATATTTTAGACTAAAAGCAACAGCTAAAAAAAATATTCATGATAGGACAAAATCTTCAATTGCATCACATAAAATAATAATTGGAATACTTGAAGAATCTGCAATATTAAAATGTAGTTCGTGTCATAAAATATATTCTATTCATGAATTCTATGATTTAAATAACCTTAGATGTGCATGCCAATCATCTGATTTTAATTTAAAGATAGATAATACTGGATTTTCACGCATAAAAATCATACCTTTTTTACCTATTTCTGGAAATTATATGGTTTTAAGATCAGATTTAAGTTCATGGTCCAGAGAATCTTTTAATAAAATAATGAAACTGTTAAGGCAAGAAAGGAAAGGAGTAATTAAAACTGTTTCGTTAAAAATTAAAATTAAAGAAGATGGCCGTTGGATACGTAAAAATGTAACAATGGATGCTAAAAATGAAATTAATTATGAAGAGGAATTAAGAAAAAAATATGGAACAAATGTTAGATTAGAATTTTTACAATTTCAAAGAACAAAACCAACAATAATAAATGATAAACATACAAGAATGGCTTTAGCTTTAGCATATTCCAAATATTGTGAATTAGAAATTAAAAAATCTAAAGAAAAAATTTTAAATTCAAAATTAAATGATTTTGATAAATTAAAATTATATGACTCATTATTTTTGGAAGCAGAATCATATCAACCATCAAATTGGGAAGATGATGAAATTATAAAAGAAACAAGGAAAATATTACTCAATAAATATTTAAACGAAAATAATTTAACAGTAAATGCAGAATTAGACCCTAAAATTGTTGAAGATATTAAATTAAGATTAGAAATTGAACAAAGCATATTTACAGAAATACCATTTATATTAATATCCTGGGATTTAAGTAAATACTATTTAACAACATCTCAAGATAAAAGAACATTAATAAGTGGTCCATTTCAACATATAAGAAATACTTTAGATCGTAATCAGATAAGAGGCTTCAAAGATTTCAATGAAGATTCAATTCAAATTTTAAGAAAATATTTAAATGAAAATATTGAAATAATACCTGATTTAAAGGATATTTTGTTAAAAAAATTTGAAATAGAACAAAAAATGAAAGGATTAAATATGAAAACTCATCATGCTGCATTTGGTGCGGCATTTGTTAATTTAGAATCTGATATTGATATTAATACTTGTTCTAAACTATTTGGAGTTAGTGTTAAATCGATTGAAAAAGAACAATCAAATATAAAAAATATGGGTAAGCCAAAAACTAAAAAAGCTAAGAAATTTTTGCAAATGATAAAAAAATAAATTAATTATGGAATCTATGAGTGATTATTAATGTCTGAAGATATAATTCATGTAAATGAACCGTTAACCTCAAGAAAAATAATGGAACTTTTAGAAACATACCCTGATTTAAAAAAAATTACTTGTCCAGTTAGTTTGTATAATAGGACTTCTCCAAAATATATTGATGTATTAAATGAATTAGGTATTGTTGTAGAATCTAAAGCAGGTAAAGGCCGACCAAAAAAATACTCTGATAAAGATGCATTCTTAATTAAGAAGATGTTAAATGAAGGTAAAACTCCTAAAGAAATATCTCAGGAGATGAAGATACCTATTAAATCAGTATATTATTTAAATAAAGATTTAAATCTAAAACGTGGCCGTAAATCAAAATATTCTAAGAATATGCATATCAAAGTTAAAGATTTAGCTAAAAAAGGAGTATCGCGTAAGGTAATTTCAAAAAAATTAGATATTCCTTTGAGAACAGTATATTATATATTAAAAAAATGATGGTGAATAAAATTGGCATTTTATCCAGCACGTATTCCAACACTATTGTTAATTTCGATACTTTGTGGTGTAGTTTCATTTATAACAACAAATTTTGTAATGCCTAGATTAATAAAAAAATTAAATGATGCAAATGTTGTTGGAAAAGATATTCATAAATTATCTAAACCTATCATTGCTGAAATGGGTGGTATAGGAATTCTTTTAGGTTTCACTATAGGTATGATGTTTGGAATATTCATTTATCCTTCATTAAAATTAGGGTTATCAATAGTTTTATTAGTGGTATTAATTGTTGGAATTATTGGAATGGTTGATGATTTAGTTCAATTATCTTCTAAAGAAAAACTTATATTTTTATTTATTGCCGGATTGCCTTTAATATTGATTTCACCACCAGAAGTAGGTTTGATATATATGCTTTCTATGCCAATATCCGTTTCAATTGCATCTAATTTAACTAACATGTTAGCTGGTTTAAATGGTGTTGAATCTGGTTTAGGAGTTATATCTATGACTTCACTTACTGTAGCATGTATTGTTATGGGTAAATATGATGTTTCAATTATAACCTTTGCAATGTTAGGAGCATTACTTGCATTTTTAAGATATAATAAAATTCCTTCAAGAGTTTTTCCTGGAGATGTAGGCACATTAATTATTGGTGCAACAATAGCTGCTGTGGCATTTATTGGTAGAGTAAAAATTATTGCATTAGTTATTTTGTTACCAAATATAATTGATGGTTTCTTAAAATTTTATAGTGCCGGTGTTGTTGAAAGACAAAATCATAAACCAACACAAGTAAAAGAAGATGGAACTTTACAAGCACCGCCTGAAGGATTTAAATCATTAATACGTATGATATTAAGGAAACCAATGAAAGAAAAAACAGTAGTTAAAATATTATGGACTATAGGTGTGTTTTTTGGATTAATAGGTATTTTATTAGCATTTATACTTCCATTAGATCCAATTTAAATGATAAATGCAATTTAGCATGTATGAAAGCTAAATAGTAATCTTTAATCATTATATTCTGTAATAAGATTCTATTTACTATTGTATTAGGTAAACTATTTCAAAAAAACATTTAGTTATGCTGAATATTACTATTTATAGTTTTTTACTAAATGTTTATCACTGATGATTGATAAAATATTAAGTATGTCAATAAAAAATAAAATTGATGAGGATGCAATTA
>CADBMS010000101.1 GCA_902795935.1 uncultured Methanobrevibacter sp. | reverse complement strand
TGAAATTAAGTTTTTAAAAAATAGAAAATAAAAATATAAAAATAGTTAAATAAAGCTATTCTTTACTAAAATCTTCTTTGCTTGTAGCACAAATTGGACAAACCCAATCATCTGGAAGATTTTCAAAAGAGGTTCCAGCCTCAATTCCATTATCAGAATCTCCAATTTCTGGATCATATACATATCCACAAATGTCACATTTATATTTAGTCATTTTCACTCCTCCTTTTTTAATATAGTTAATTATTAAATTTCTATAAATTTAGCTTTTGGTAATCCACAAGATGGACATTTCCAAGTATCAGGTAACTCCTCAAATGGAGTTCCTGGTTCAGTATTAGATTTAGGGTCACCTTTTTCTGGGTCATAAATATAACCACATAATTTGCATTTATATCTTTTCATATTAGTTCCTCCAGTTATTTTATAAGTAATACTGGTACTTTAACTGATTTTAAAGTATTATCAGCAACAGTACCAAGTAAATGGTTAGCTGATTCTGAATTACCATGCGCTGCAATTACAATTAAATCAACTTTTGATTTTTCAGATATAGTTTTCATATCATGTGCAGGATCTGCAAAGATAATAACACTTTCATAAGTTAAACTTTCGTCTTCAACTTGTTTCCTAAATAAATTTAAAATTTTATTAGCTTCACTTTCAGAAGTATCAAAAGATAAACCTAAGTTTTCATCAATAATATGTAATCCCACAATTGTAGAATTCATTTGTTTTGCAATATCAATTGCAATATTTTCTGCTTTTTTTGCATACTTCGAACCATCCGTTGGCACTAATATTCGTTTAAACATGTATATACCTTTTGGTTATATATTTAATTAAATTTATTTCTATTCATCAAATATGCTGCATTTGATCTTTCAATGAAATCATCACACAAATCTGAAGGTTTATCATCCAATATTATTTTACCTTCATCCATTAAGACCGCTCTTGAACTTAATTCTTCAACAAAATCCAAGTGATGACTTACCATCAATATTGTTGTATTAAATTCTTTAGTTAATTTTTTAATTGAATTTGATACTGTTCTTAAAGTTACAGGATCTAAATCTCCAAATGGCTCATCCAATATTAATATCTTTGGTTTAGACACCATAACTAATGCTAATATCACTCTTACTTTTTGACCACCAGATAATTCATAAGATCTTCTTCCAAGAATATCTAATGGTAAATCTAATGCTTCAAATATTGGTTTAGCATATTTTTTAACTTCAGTATCAGGCAAACTTGGGAATAATTCCTCAAATATTTTTGAAGATATTCCTACTTTTTCTAATTGTAATTTTGCTTCATTTTCGGATAAATCAGTTAACTGATATATAACATCTAATACTTTATCTTTAACACCTAATTCATTAGCTTTAGATTTAGCATAGTCTACAACATCATATCCTTTTATTCCCAATCTAGATGCTAGTTGTTCACGTATAGTAGAATAATGTATTAATGCAAATTCTTGGTGCATAAACCCTAATTTATTCCTAACTTTCATTCTTAATAAACTAGGTATGTGCATATCCACCCAATCAGAATCTAATTTGAATTTTATAAATCCCTCATCGGGAGTTTCTAAACCTGCAATCATCCTTAAAAATACAGTTTTACCAACACCACTAGGGCCAATTAAACATAGTACATCCCCACTATTAACATCTAAATTTAAGTCTTTTAAATTAAGTACTTCTCCCCCATCAACAAGAACATATCTTTTATAAATATTTTCAGCAGCAATAATTTTTTCATGAGTTTCAGGGACAAATAATGATTCTGCAGGTTCTAAATCTTTTAAAAAATCTTTAATAATAACGTTAGGTTTTCCTTCATCAATAATGGTTCCATTTTCCATCAATATTACTCTATCTGCTAAATATTCATGAATTTCAGGCAAATGAGATACAACTATCACAGTTACTCCTAATTCTTTGTTAATATTTTTCACTGCATCTAATATTTCTTGTTTTGTTCTAGGACAAGACATTGTTGCAGGTTCATCTAATAATAATACTTTTGGTTTTTTTGCTAATTGTCTAGCCATTATTAATCTTTGTTTTTCTCCACCACTCAAAACTGGTGCAAAATGATTAATTTTGTGACCTAAACCAACTAATTTTATTAATTCTATTGCTTCATCTTTAAATTCCTT
>CADBMS010000100.1 GCA_902795935.1 uncultured Methanobrevibacter sp. | reverse complement strand
TCTAATGAATTTAAAGAATGGAACAATAATTCCGGAGGGATTGCTTTAAGCATACCAGATATTCCAGAGGTTTCTATCAATGATGCAATAGTTTGAAGTGATATGATAATTTGAACAGCCAATAAGTCCTCATTTATTCCAAATTTGTGTCCAAGATATTGGAACTCAGTTATAGCAGCAAGAGTTCCTGCAGTTACTAATGAAGACATATCTGCTGATGCAGGGACTACATCTGCGTAAAGTTCATATACTTCTTTACCACAGTCTTCTGCTAAAGTTCTAAGTTTGCTTATTTGCTCAGCAGTTGCCAAATCTTGACCATTTACTAATTTAGCACCAATAACATATTGTTCGTGCTGTGGAGTACCTGGTACTGATGCAGGATGATATGTTGAAATACCAATATCTTTTCTTTTAGTTCTGAGTTGTGCTTCTAACTGAACATACATTAATAGTGCTGGTTGACTACAAGTAGTTGCAATTACTGCATTTTCAGGAAGTTCCCCTAAGATTTTTTTTGCAATATCAAAAGAACCCGGACCGAATGGTAAAGCTAAAACTGCAATTTCTCCATGTTTTGCTGCTTCTAAATCATCAGTAGTTACTTTTACTCCAGCATCTTCAACAATTTTCAATTGATCATCAGGTAATACTGAATTTGGTTCTGCTAAAATTACATCGTGACCTGCTTCGGCAAATTCAATTGCCATTCTAGACCCTCCAAAAGGAGGAGTTCCACCCATTACTTCAGCAATGTTCATTTGTTCAAATGTTTTTTGAGTTCCCGCCCCAAATACTGAAACTTTCATTTTTTCTCACCATCATATAATTATTTCCCATATCATTTTTATTACTTAAATGGGATAATCAATATTTTAATTTAATATAACCTTATCAACTTCATTATATAAAATTATATTGCTTTATTCAACAAAATAAAATAAAAAATAATATATAAATAATTTAATTTATTTAAATAAAATAAAAATAAAAACGAAATATTTAATAAAAAAAATAAATATTTTTTATTAAAATAATGAAAAATTTAAAAATAAAATTAAATATGAAGAATATTCAAATTATGAATCTGGTTCACCATATAAAATTTCAGCAATTTTTTCTAAAGTATCCATACCTTTAGCTTCAGTGACTAATAAGGGTATTTGTGCCACAACTTGTTCACTGAATTTTTCATTAATTAAATCTAAACGTTTTTCTTGTAATTTTCTACGTGCATTACAGAAATCACATCCACTTGTTTCTGGTAAAACTTGGTTAACAATAACTGCATCAGCATGCATTTTATTTTTCTCCAAAGCTTCCATTGCACGTGAAGATTCATAAATAGACATTTCTTCAGGAATAACAACCATTTTAAATGAAGTTCTATTAGGATCAGTCATAACTTCTCTAGCTTTCTTTATAGTATCTTTAGTTTTTTCTAAATCATCCATTGCTTGTTTATCTTCATCATCATCACCCATGAATGGTAAAATGTTTTTGAAAGCTTTAGTCATATCCCCTAATTTCTTTTTCATTGTAATCATTTTACCCACCCAGGAATCCATCATTTCTGGGAAGGACAATAATCTTAAGGTATGTCCTGTAGGAGCAGTGTCAAAAATAACAACATCATATTCATCAGTAGTCATATACTCCATGAATACATTGAATGCTGCAGTTTCATCAGCACCAGGCGCCATAGCAGTCATTTCAAGTTGATCTTCAAGAAAATCCATACCAAATGGATTTGATTGACCTAAATCTTGTTGTTCTTGTAATTTTGCTTTTGATTGTTCCATTGCTACTTCAGGATCAACTTCTACAGCATATAAATTTTCTCGAATTGGTGTTGGGAAATGACCTATATTCATTTCTAAAGAGTCACCTAATGAATGTGCCGGATCAGTTGAAATTACTAATGTTTTTTTACCAGATTTTGCCATCCATAATGCAGTAGAAGCAGAAACAGTTGTTTTTCCAACCCCCCCTTTACCTCCTATGAATACAAAACTAGTTTTGCCTTTGTTAAATTTAAATAAATCTTTAAATGCCATGCAAAATCCTCCTATTAAAAAAAAATTTCTATTATTAGTTGATTATTATTCCATTATTGAATTAAAAATAAGAATATGAAATCAAACCTGTTAATTATTTTAACTTATCTTTTATTAATTAGAATATATATAAATATTTAATGACTTTATTATAACTTATTTTTTTTTCAAAATATTTGATTAATATATAAGTTTAAATGATAAATTAAATCTTAATTAAGTTATTTATTTAAGTGATTAAATGAGAGATGAAATAAGTTTACCTGAACTAAACTTGCAAAAAACTGCAAAAAATATAGAAGATTTCATTAAAAAAACTGTGAAAAATTCAAATACCAATGGACTTGTTTTAGGCTTAAGTGGAGGTATAGATTCAACATTAGCTGCATTTTTGGCACAAAAAGCAATTAAACCAAAAAATATACTTGGAATTACCATACCAACAAACACTACATCCAAAACAGATTTAGATGATGCCCAAAAAGTAGCAAATATGCTTGGAATTGAATATGAAATCATAAATATTGATGAAATAATTAATTCATTTCTCACAATATGCCCTCATAAATCTAACCAGTTATCAGAATCTAATATTAAAGCAAGAATTAGGATGTTACTTCTTTATCAACATGCGAATTCAATGAATAGGTTAGTTCTAGGTACAAGTAATCGTAGTGAATTATTAGTAGGTTATTTCACTAAATATGGTGATGGTGCATCTGATTTAAACCCTATTGGAGGTTTATATAAAACGCAAGTTTGGGACTTATCTCGTAACTTAGGAGTGCATGATGAAATAATAGAAAAAGCTCCTACTGCAGGATTACAATTAAATCAAACTGATGAAGAAGAATTAGGAATGAATTACATAACCTTAGACACGATATTATATTCATTATTTGATTTAAACTTAGATGAAGAAGTAGTAAGTGAAAAATTAGAATTACCACTATTTGAAGTTCAAAGAATAAAAAATATTGTTAAAAAAACAGAACATAAACGTAAACTAAGTCCAATAGTTAAACTTAGATAACTAAATATAACATTTAGTAGTCTATTATAAAATAAAGTTAAAATATGTTTTCAAATTCATAAATCCATTAATTAAAGGATTTTAATAATACATAAAAATTAAGATATAAATATTATTAGCAATTGGTGATTTCATTGCACAAAACTATTGAAAATAAATGGAGAAAAAAATGGGATGAATCAAAAATATTCGAATCCAACCCTGATGATAGGGAAAAATTATTCTTAACAGTGGCCTACCCTTACCCTAGTGGAGCTATGCATATTGGACATGGACGTACATATACAGTACCTGATGTTTATGCAAGATTTAAAAGAATGCAAGGTAAAAATGTATTATTTCCAATGGCATGGCACGTTACTGGAGCACCAGTAATAGGTATAGCTAAACGTATACAACGCCAAGACCCCTGGACATTAAATATATACCAAAACGTTCATAAAGTTCCAGAAGATGAATTAAATAAGTTTGAAGAGCCAGAATATATTGTAAAATATTTCAGTACAGAATATCATAATGTAATGGACAGTTTAGGGTTTTCAATCGACTGGAGAAGAGAATTCAGAACTACAGACCCAACATATCAAAAATTTGTTGAATGGCAAATAAAACAATTAAAAAATAAAGATTATGTTAAAAAAGGATCACATCCAGTTAAATACTGCGTATCTTGTGAAAATCCCGTGGGTGATCACGACTTACTTGAAGGAGAAGGAATAGGCATTAATGAATTAACATTAATGAAATTTAAAATTGATGATATGTATCTAGTAACTGCTACCTTTAGACCAGAAACAATATACGGAGCAACTAATGTATGGTTAAATCCTGATGTAGAATATGTTAAAGCTAAAGTTGAAGATGAATACTGGTTAATAAGTAAAAAATCTTATAATAATTTATCTAATCAAAAAAAAGTAGAGATAATTGAAGATATTGAAGCTAAACCATTAATTGGTCGTATGGTTCAAAACATAGTTACACAAGAAGAACATCCAATATTACCTGCAAGTTTTGTTGATGCAGAATATGGTACTGGAGTTGTTTTTTCAGTGCCAGGACATGCTCCAGCAGACAATATTGCCCTACAAGATCTTAAAAAAGATGAAAAGCTCATAAAAGAATACAGTCTTGAAGAAGTTCTTAAAGATTTAAAATCAAGAAATGTGGTTAGTCTTGAAGGTTATGGTGATTTCCCTGCTGAAGAATTAATTGAAAAGTTAGGGGTTAAAAATCAAAATGATGAAAAACTTCAAGAAGCAACTAATGAATTATACAAACAAGAACACGCTAAAGGAGTAATGAGTGAACATATACCCATATATGCTGGCCAACGAGTATCTGAAGTAAGAGATGTTATTAGTGAAAAATTACGTAATGAAAAGAAAGCAAGTCAAATGTATGATTTCGCTGAAAGACCAATTATTTGTAGATGTGGAAATAAATGTGTAGTTAAAATATTAGATGATCAGTGGTTTATGCGATATTCTGATGAAAAATGGACTAAAGAAACTCAAAATACCTTTGATAAAATTGAAATCATACCATCAGAAGTAAGATCTAATTTTAATTATTATGTTGGATGGTTACATGATTGGGCATGTTCTCGTAGAATAGGATTAGGAACACGAATACCTTGGGATAACAAATGGTTAATTGAACCATTAACTGATTCCACCATTTATATGTCATATTATACTATTGCTAAATATTTAAGAAACATAGATCCTGAAAGTTTAAATGATGCATTTTTCTCTAAAGTATTTTTAAATCAAGATAGTGATGATATTAAAGTAGATGAAAGTCTAGTTTCACAAATCCAGACAGAATTTAATTATTGGTATCCTTTAGATTGGAGATTATCTGCTAAAGATCTTATTGGAAATCATTTAACATTCCACGTATTCCACCATACTGCAATATTCCCTGAAGATAAACGTCCACAAGGCATTGTTGTTTTTGGTATGGGTTTACTTGAAGGAAATAAAATGTCATCATCTAAAGGAAATGTTATCCTATTAGAAGATGCAATAAACACTCATGGAGCAGATGTTGTTAGGTTATTTTTAATGTCGTCTGCAGAACCATGGCAAGACTTTGATTGGAGAGAAAAAGAAGTTAAAGGAACTAAAAGAAGATTAGAATGGTTTGTTGATTTTGCCAATAAGGTTTCTAAAATTAATAATAGAAATTTATCCTTTAAAAATATTAAAAAAGATATTGAAGTTAAAAGTTTCATTAATAAATGGATGTTAAGTCAATTAAACCAAAGAGTAAAAGAATCTGGAGAAGCCTTAGAAGTTTTCCAAACAAGAAAAGCACTTCAAAATGGTTTGTTCTTACTTAAAAAAGATGTAGATCATTACTTGCATAGAATTGGTGATGATATTGATGATGAAGTTGCTATGGTTTTAGGAATTGTTCTTGAAACATGGTTGCGCTTATTAGCACCTTTTACTCCACATACATGTGAAGAACTTTGGGAAAAATATGGTGGAGAAGGCTTTATTTCAATGGCCACATATCCAGAATTTGATGATAGTCTTTTTGATGAGAAAGTTCAAAAATCTGAAGAAATTGTTCAGGGCATTATTGATGATATTCATGAAATTAAGAAAATTGTTAGTAATGAACCTGAAAAGATTCATTTGTATCTTGCTCCAGAATGGAAATGGTCTGTTTTTGATATTGCCCGTGAAATAGGTAAACCAGATATTGGTCAAATTATGGGCAAATCTATTAAAGAGAATGTGCATTCTGATAAAAAAGAGATTGCTGATTTTGCTAAAAAAATTAGTCGTGAGATGACCCGTATTAATTATGTAGGTCATTTAAATGAAAAAGAGATTTTAGATGATGCTATTGATTATATTTCTGGAGAAGTTTCTGCTGAAATCATTATTCACGAAGATGCAGATTATGACCCTGAAAATAAGGCCCGTAATGCTATTCCTTATAAACCAGCAATTTACATGGAATAATATAATTCCATGTTATTATTTAATTTTCAGAAGATACTATTTGGTTTTCCAAAACCCCAATATCCGTTATTTTTATTTTAATTTTATCATTTGATCTTAAAGATCCAACTCCTTTAGGAGTACCTGTTGCTATTATATCTCCAGGGTTCAAAGTCATTATTGATGATATAAATACTATTAAATCCCTTACTTTGAAAATCATGTGTTTAGTATTGTCTTTTTGTTTAGTTTCACCATTTACTTTTAGTATTATTTCTTGATTATCCGGATCTAAATTGGTTTCTATTACCGGCCCTATTGGACAGAATGTGTCAAAACTTTTAGATCTGGTCCATTGACCATCTTTAGATTGTAAATCTCTGGCAGTTATATCATTAAGGATTGTATATCCCCCAATATATTCATTTACATCTTTATATGATACAAATCTTGCTTTTTTAGATATTACTACTGCTAATTCTGCCTCATAATCAACTTTTTTAGAGATTGAAGGATATATTATTTTATCGCGTGGCCCTATGATTGTTGTAGATGGTTTTATGAATAATGTTGGCTCTTTAGGTAACTGTAATTTTATTTCACTCGCATGATCTTCATAATTTAATCCTACACAAACGATTTTACTTGGAGTTATTGGTGGTAAAATGTTTATTTCATTTAAATTATAGATATTTACTTGTTTTTCTTCCAAATTATCTGTTATTAATGCTTCTTCCATTGATAGAGGCAATTCATACACTTTACCTTCTTTTAGATAACCTATTTTTTTAGAATTTTCTTTTTCAAAACATAATAATTTCATTTCCATCAACACACTTTATTCAATTATTCTTTCAATTGACATTACAAGAATATCCTTAGCCCCAACAATTTTGAGTTTATTTATTAATTGAAATGCTTCAGATTCATTAACTACAGCATGCACGGCCACCATGTTTTTTTGAGATAATACTTGTGATACTGTTGGTCCTGTCATACCAGGCATTGCATCAGTGATTAAATCTAATTTTGATTCATCCACATTAAGCATGATTAATTTTTTACCTTCAGCATCCATTACTCCTTTTATACATGTTGTAACTTCATCAATTATTTGTTTTTTCTCAATATTGCTCTTTTTATTTACTATTAATTTAATGGAACTTTCCATTATAGTATCTATAACTTTAAGATGGTTCATTTTTAGAGTTGTACCAGTACTTGTTAAATCGGTTATCAAATCGGCTATACCAATAAAAGGCGCTATCTCTGTTGAACCAGTTAATTTTACTATTTTTGCATCAATATTATTCTTTTTTAAATATTGTTTAGTTAAGTTTGGGAATTCTGTTGCTACTGAAATTGGTGATTTAATATCTTTTATGGAATTTATTTTTGAATTTTCAGGTGCTGCTAAGACCAAACTTGTTGCTCCAAATTTTAAATCTTCTAGAATACCCACATCTGCATTTTTTTCTTCAATTAAATCTAGACCAGTTATTCCTAAGTCTGCTGCCCCATCTTCAACAAATTCTGGTATGTCTGCTGCTCTTGTGAACATTACTGTTATATCCCTATGAAATGTTTCTGAAAAAAGTTTTCTATTAGCATTATCTTTTAAACCTAAACCTGCGCTGTTTAATAAGTTTATTGAAGGTTCACTTATTCTTCCTTTTGAGGGTATTGCTATTCTGAGCTTCATCTTATTACTCCAAACTAGTTTTTATAATAATTTATGATAATTTTTATAATGATAATCATAAATATATAGTTACTATTTATTAAGTATGTTAAAAGGAGTTGTTAGAGGATGGAAAGTAAAAGTATACTTATAAAAAATGCAACTATTTTAAATCCTGGTGAAGATATTAAAAAAAGTTCTGTGTTAATTGATAATGACATTATTAGTTGTATTTCTGATGATTTAATCCATAAAGACGCTGATAAAGTGATAGATGCTGAAGGTAAACTTTTAATTCCAGGTTTTGTTAATACTCATACACACCTTTCAATGAATATTTTACGTGGAAGTGGTGATGATTTACCATTAGATACTTGGCTTAATGAATGTATTTGGCCATTAGAAGCTAATTTAACTGAAGATATTTGTTATGTGGGGTCATTACTTGCTTGTATTGAAATGATTAAAACTGGCACTACCTGTCTTAATGATATGTATTTTAATATGGGTAGTGTTGCTAAAGCTGTTGAAGATTCAGGTATGCGTGGTTTATTAGCTTATTGTATTATTGCTTTTGATGATGAAACATTAAAAAAAGAGATTAAAAATACTAATGAATTTACGAGTAAATATAATAATACTGCAGATGGTAGAGTAACTACTGCTATTAGTCCACATGCCCCATATACTACCACTCCTGATGTGTTAAAGTGGGTTAGAAAAGCAAGTAATAAAGAAAATATGCCAATTCATATTCATGTTAGTGAAACTAAAAAAGAAGTTGAAGACATTGTTGAACTTTATGGTATGAGACCATTTGAATACTTAGAAAAATTAGGATTTTTAGGTAGTGATGTTATAGCAGCACATGCTGTTCATTTATCTGAAAACGAAATTGACATTATTAAAAAATATAATGTTAAATTATCACATAACCCTGCAAGTAATATGAAATTAGCATCAGGCGTTTCTCCTGTTGATAAGATGCTTAAAAAAGGCATAACGGTTTCTTTAGGTACTGATGGTGCAGCATCTAATAATAATCTAAATATGATTGAAGAAATGAAAATTGCAACACTACTTCAAAAAGTTCATAATTATGATGCTACTGCACTGCCTGCAGAAAAAGTTTTTGAAATGGCAACCATTAATGGTGCTAAAACTTTAGGAATGGATGATAAAATAGGCAGTGTTAATGTTGGTAAAAAAGCAGATTTATGTTTACTAGATATTAATACTAATTATTTCACACCTAATGTTAATCCATTATCCCATTTAGTTTATTCTAGTGTTGGAGGAGAAGTTTCAACTACTATCTGTAATGGTGAAATTTTAATGGAAAATAAAAAACTTCTATGTGTTGATGAAATGGAAGTTTTTGCTATGGCTGAAAATGCCACAGAAAAAATATTATCTAAAAAATAAGATAAAATATAATTTTAAATAGCATTAACTAAACTTTAAACTTTTTATCTTGGAATTAATGCTATGTTTCCTTTTTTATTTAAAACTATACTTTTTTGCCAATCCTCTTTAGTTTCTGGGAAGTCTTCCCTATAATGTGCACCCCTACTTTCTTGTCTTAGGATTGCAGAAGTTATTACATTTTTAGCAGTGATAATCATATTTTCTAGTTCTAATATATCTAACAATGATTTATTGTAATTTTTAGTTTTTGAAACTTTCGTATTTTTTATTTGCGTTTCTATTAAAGTAATCTCTTGTAATGCTAGATTTAATCCTTGTTTATCCCTTATAATCGCAACATAATTCCACATTGCTTCTTGTAAATCTTTTTTGAGTTTTTGTGGTTGTATTTCTCCATTATTGAATTTTGAGGAGATTCTTTCTATTTCTGAATCTATGAATTCTTGGTTTAAATTAATATCAGTATTTTTAGCATTTTTTGATGCAGATTCTCCCGCTATTTTACCGAATACCTGAGTATCTGCTAAAGCATTTCCACCCAATCTATTTGCTCCATGCACTCCACCAGTTACTTCACCCGCAGCATATAAGTTTCCTATTGTGGTTTTTGCATTAGCATCTATTTTCACCCCACCCATAAAGTGATGTGCCGTTGGTGCTACTTCCATTAAATCAGTTCTAATGTCAACTCCAACATCCATAAATTGCAATAACATGGTTTCCAGTTTTTCTTCTATTAAATCAGTTTCAAGGTGTGTTACATCCAAATACACACCACCTTTTTCTGTTCCTCGCCCTTCACGTATTTCATTATATATTGACCTTGCAACCACATCCCTTGTTGCAAGTTCCATTCGTTCATCATAGTTTCTCATGAATCTTTCTTTATTAGAATTTAAGAGCACTCCCCCTTCTCCACGAACAGCTTCTGTTACTAAAATTCCTTTCCGTGATTTTGGGAATACCATACCCGTTGGATGAAATTGAACTTGTTCCATATCAATTAAGTCTGCTCCAGCATTCCATGCAATTGCGAAACCATCCCCACCTTTTTGGATAGTGTTTGATGTTACAGGATATAATTGTCCTGCCCCACCTAGTGCAAGTATTGTGGATTTTGCTTTGAATATTAGAATTTTAGAGTCTTTAAGAGATAATCCTATAGCTCCTTGAACATTTTCATTATTTTTATCTAGGATTAATGACGTTATCATTATTTCATCCATAGTTTTAATATTTCTACGAATTACTTCTTCCTTTAGAGCAGCCATCATTTCATGACCAGTCCTATCCCCTTGAAAACAAGTTCTACGATAACTTTGACCACCAAATGGTCTTTGATTTAATTTACCATTTTTTTGCCTATCAAACAATGCACCATAATTTTCTAAATCGATTAATCTATCCGGAGATTCATTTACTAAAATTTTAACTAATACAGAATCGTTTAAAAATCCCCCACCTTTTATTGTGTCTTTGTAATGAGCATCAATATCATCATCCTCGTCAACATATGCAAAAGATGCATTATATCCACCTTCCGCCATTCCAGTGCATCCTGATTTGAATGATAAACCCTTAGATACAATTATTGGTTTTAAATTATTTTTTGATACTTCTATTGCTGATCTGCAACCTGCCCCACCAGAACCAATTATTAATACATCACATTCATAATATTTAGTTTCCATGATAATCCCATCTATATTTAAAGATTATTTATAATTTTTTACTAGACTTTTTTTGGTTAAATTATTAATGTATATTTATAATAAGATGGTGTTACACGAAGTCAGTATTTTTTTAATTTTATTTTGCTTATTTTTCCTTTAATTTTATATAGTATGGAGTATGATTTTTTATTATGGATATTAGTCTTTGTGGTTGTTTTATTTATGGTTTTAAAAGATGATAATATAAATCAGAGTATGTTAGTCTATGGACTTGCG
>CADBMS010000099.1 GCA_902795935.1 uncultured Methanobrevibacter sp. | reverse complement strand
ATGGTAAAGGTAAACGTGTTAATTGGATTGGTTCTTATTTATTAGCAGTTCGTGATGAATCTAATGGAGATTTATTAACTATTGCTCATGTAGGTACTGGTTTAGATGATGATACTTTAGAATTATTGACTAATCGTGTTAATCCAATTATGTTATGGCGTAAGGGCAAAAAAGTTAAAATTAAACCAGAGATTATTTTGGAGATAGGTTATAGTGAAATTGTTATCAGTCCTGAGTATGAAAGTGGATTTTCTTTAAGATTTCCTGTTGTTAAAAGAATAAGGGATGATTTGAGTTTAAATGATATTGATACTCTTGAACGTGTTAAATCAATGTTTAAACCATAATATTCATTTTCATTATTTTTAAAATAAAGTATTACTTTTTTAATAAAATTTATTACTAACTTCTATTCATATATTAATATACCTATTTTTTGGTGGATAATAATATGGAAGATAATCAAATAATTAAAATAGCTGTAATTACTTCAATAATTGGATTAATAGGTATGTTATGTTTATCTGGTGAAATAAGTCCCAAACAAATAAAAATAAATCAAGTAAATCAAGATACTTTAGATCAAGATGTAACAATTGAATGTTATGTTGAAAAAATACGAAAATCAACTAATTCAAAAACATACATGATAACAATAACGGATGCCACTGCAAAATCAATTTTAGTAATTTTTGAATCAACATCATTTGAACTAGAAAAAAATGGATTCCCTATAAATTCTTTAAAAAATAGAAAAATAAGAGTAATAGGAACAGTATCACAATATAATGGTGCTTATGAACTTATATTAAAAGATCATAATTCTATAAAAATACTTTAAATCAAAAATAATCTTTTATATATTATTAAACAAAATATAAAACTAATTTGTAGAAATTGGATATATGGGATAGATAAAATGAAACGTTTATTTGGAACATTTGGAGTTAGAAGACTTGCAAACGAAGTATTAAATCCAGAATTTGCATCAAAATTAGCAGCAGCTTATGGTTCTATAATACAAGGAACTGTTGCAGTTGGGGGTGACACAAGAACAACAACATCCATGATAAAACATGCAGTAATTGCAGGTTTAGTATCTTCTGGATGTGATGTGGTGGATCTTGGAGTATTACCAACTCCTGCAGTACAATATGCAGTAAGAAATTACTATGATGGTGGAGTAATAATCACAGCATCTCATAACCCTCCACAATATAATGGGATAAAATTTGTGGATGAAGATGGTATTGGTATTGCTGAAGATATGGAACTACAAGTAGAAGAACTATATTTTGAAAATAAACCAAAAAGAGCAAATTGGGATGAAATTGGTGAAATAACATATAATAACTCTATTATTGAAGAATACATTGAAGAAGCAATGAAAAGGGTTAATGTTAAAAAAATAAGAGAAGCAAAGCTTAAAATAGTTCTAGATTGTGGATCAGGAGCTGCATGTTTTACAGCACCATTTCTATTCCAAAAATTAGGTTGTGAAATTTTAACATTAAATTGTCAACCTGATGGATTTTTCCCAGGAAGAGATCCAGAACCAATAGAACCAAATCTTCAGGATTTAATAAACACGGTTAAAGCAACAGGTGCTGATTTGGGTTTAGCACATGATGGAGATGCGGATAGAACAATATGTATTGATGAAAATGGATCATTTGTACTTGGAGATAAAACATTTGCATTAATTGAAAAACAAATGTTAAAAGAAAATGATGGTGGATTAATAGTAACTACTGTTGCAACATCTACTGCAATTTATGATGTGGCTAAAGAGAATAATGGTGAAGTTATTGCAACTGCAGTTGGAGATTTACTTGTAGCTAGAAAACTTAAAGATGAAAATGGTTTATTTGGTGGGGAAGAAAATGGTGGATTAATTTTCCCAGATTTTGTATATGGTCGTGATGCTGCATTATCTGCATCAAAAATTATTGAAACAATTGCTATTGAAGGAAAACCATTATCTCAACTTGTTGCAGAATTACCAGTATACTTCTCAGAAAAAATGAAAATTAAATGTCCTGATGATAAAAAACAACAAGTAATGGATAATATTGCAGAAGAAATTAAAAATAATTCTTCAAATTATAAATTAGACACTACTGATGGTGTTAAAATATTTACTGATGAAGGTTGGGTAATTATAAGGCCATCTGGTACAGAACCAATATTCAGATGTTTTTCAGAAACTGACAATCAGGAAACTGCAACTAAACTTGCAAAATGGGGAATATCTTTAGTTGAAAAATATTTAAAATAATTTTTTTATAGGAGTATTTCACTTACTTAAAAATTTTTATTTTATTTATTAATTATTTTTATTTTGAATACTATTAAAATAGTAATTTGTAAATAATATGTTATAATAAACTATTATATATTATGTATATTGTGTGATATCTTTAATTATCCATATTAGCATTATTGATATGTATATGTCATTTCAAATTTTATTAAAGTTTTCAAAAAATTAATTAATATATAGTTTAGGACTCTGAATTTTTTTTGTTGAAAATTCTGTCTAATTTTTTGTATTTTTGTTTCTTTTATTGTTAAATATGTTGTGTTTGTAAAAATACATTTTTATTATTTTTATTTATTAAAAATGAGTCAGTAATATCGTTAAATTTAAATATTATGTGTTACATATATTATTTGGTGATATAAATGAATCACAAATTAAATTTAGATATTAAAGACCCAAATTACATTTTGTTGAAAGAAATATTTAAAATTATGGATTCT
>CADBMS010000098.1 GCA_902795935.1 uncultured Methanobrevibacter sp. | reverse complement strand
TGTAGAATCAGTAATAAGTGTAATAAAAAGACTATTCCAAGGAACCAATCACAGCAGAAGCCTAAAACTATCAAACAAAGAAACAAAACTCAAAAACACAATCTACAACATATACCAAACAACAGAGTGTCCGCCAAAATTCAAAAATTAATTTTTGAAAAAGGTTAATTGTGCTTTAATTTTGAAATAAAGAAAAATTTTTATACACAAATTCCTTTTTAGCAGACACTCAACACAAAAATAAAAAAAATAGGATTTCTACAAAGTCAATTTTTTCTTATTATGAATTGACCTAAATCTTTAAGTAAAATCAATTCAATAATTATAATAAGTAAATTTTATTTTAATAGTTATAAAATTTATTTGATTAAATGCAATATGATATGAATTTTATTAAAATAATTTTTACGAAAAAATATTTAATTGAGGTGAATACTTGAAAACAAATAATAAATTAATTATTTGTACGCTGCTTATTTTAACAATGTTTTTTATTGTTGGAAGTGTAAGTGCAAGCGATTCATCTAATGCAAACTCAATTATTGGAGACACTACTAGTGAATCTATTAGTGTTGAGAATAGTCACAGTTCATTAAGTGAATCAAGCACTACTAAAAAGACAAGTAGTTCAAATAATGATAAAGAAACTATAATAAATAATGAAAAAACAACAAAATCAAATTCACAAACAAATGACAAACAAACAACAAACAATAAAACAGAATTAAGTTCTGAAAAAAATGGCAAATTAAAAGGATCTGCCACACATATTGTCACTAATGATACTATAAATGAAATTTTTTCTGGTAATAACTATACTCTTGGAGATACTATAATTGAAGGAGATACTTTAGATTTCCAAGGAACTATTGATCAAAATCATTCAATAGTAATTAACAAACCAATTAATGTAATTTCATCAACAAAGGATGCCATTATAAGATTACATACAGTTGCGGGTAGCCTATTGGGTGAAGACCCAGGTAATAGTTTTGTTGTAAATAATGGAGGATCTGGTTCTAACATTAGTGGTTTATATTTAAACAATACCCAATGTTGGATTCACAATGTGTATAATGCAGTATTATATAACATGACAATGCATGTTAAAGATGCACGTGTTGGTAGTGGTGTAGGTCAAACTTCACTTAGATACTGTAATAATGTTACATTGAATAGTTGTTATATTTACACTGAAAACAATGGCGGAAGTTCGTCATTCGTATGGACTGGATGTAATAACTGTACAATAATAAATTCAACAGTTCAAGGAGAAGGTAATGTTGGAAACCTATTATATGTGGGTAACCCATATAACACTCAAGACAAACCTGCAGACTACAATTTAACTAACTTTGACAATAATATAATAAATTGTACTATACGTGGTGGAACCGGAGGAATTTCTAATCCATTACAAAATATGGCTACACGTACATTAATACAAGGAAATAAGTTTTATTCAGGCGGTACAGCAAGTGCTGGAACAAATGGTACAGTAATTGATAATGAATTCCATAATACTGTAAGGGTAATTTTAACAGAAAATTGTATAGCCTATGGAAATGTACAATATGGAAATGGTTCAATAACAATACAAGCAAATGCTCAAGTATATAATAACAGTTTTTATGCTGCAACCATATCTGGTGCTAATGCTGCATTTGAAAACAACACAGTAGCTGGTAAACTCACAATCAGCAACCCAGTTAATCTAAAAAATAATAATTTAAGTAATGTGCTTGTAAACACTAACGGTAAAGGATCAAATATTACTAATAACAATGTAACAGGTACAATCGAATCTAAAGCAAATAATGTAACAATTGACTCAAACAACATTACAACAACAAATGATTATACAATTATTGTAACAGGTAATGATAACACAATTACAAATAACATATTATTAACATCAACCCAAGCAGGTACTGATACAATTAATGTTAAACCTGGCACAATAATTGAAGAAAATACTGAAGCTGGTGCAAAATTTAACATAACTGAAGAAAATTATTCAGACTTCTTTGATACTAATGGATTACTTTTTAATAATAATGTTACAAATTATTCCACATTAACATTTAAAGGAACATTTAATGATAAAATCTTTAAATTTGAAAACATCATTGTATCCATTAAAGGAGATGGAGCAATTATTAACAATGGATTTATTTCAACTGCAAATAATGCAGTAATGTCCATAGAAAATATTATAATTAACAATACAAAAGAAGGCATTGAAAACAGCATACTATTAAATACTAATGGTAACATCGTTAGGAATGTTACAATATTCAGAACATCAACTACAGGCACTTCCCGTGAAATAATGGTCAATGGTGATAACAATAAGATTGTATCAAATAAATTTGATTTAGCAATACCTGTACTTGATATGGATTGGAGCCAATACCCATTTGCAATGTCAAATACTAGTGCCATATCTGTAACAGGTTCATTTAACAATATAAGTTCAAACATAATCAATGTAATTAACACCACAACTAATTTTGGTACAATATCTGTTATTGATTTAGCAAGCAAAAGTAAAAGTAATAATAACACAGTAACATCTAACATAATTTTAGCAAATAGTACGGGCTACTTATATGGTATAAACCTTGGTGCTAACACTGACTGTAACACTATTAATTCAAATAACATCACATTAAATTCAGGATATTACACAGCAGGTATTCAAATAGGATACTCCCCTGCATATAACAATACCGTTAATTCAAATACATTAAACTTAACAAGTCAAATAAGTTATGGTATTCTCGCTAGTGCATATGATGGAGAAGTAGTTGGTACAACAATTAATTCAAACAAGATATATATTACTGCTAATAAATCAGCAGCTATTGAATTATGTGGTTCAACACCAGACGTAATTAGAGATAGTACAATTAGTAGTAACACAATAACTGTTGATGGTGATTACGCTATAGGCATAGGTATAGCAGGTACTAATATCAAACTTGAAAAAAACACATTAACCGTAAAAGGTACAACAAATAGTACTGATGAATCATCATATGATATAATTAAACCAACAACTGCTGGTTTAATCATTAAAGATTCAACTAATGTAGAAGCAATTAACAATAAAATGGATGTTGTAAATGGTGCAAACATTATCTTAAATAACACACAAAATAGTAAAATAACAACAACATCCACTAATAAGATAAACACAGAAAACAATGCAAACATAATATTGTTTAATTCTAACAATAACATCATTGATGCACAAACAGCATTCACTAC
>CADBMS010000097.1 GCA_902795935.1 uncultured Methanobrevibacter sp. | reverse complement strand
TTTTTTTTGTTAAAATATTGTGTCCTGATTTTTTTTATGTATTTTTACTTATTGTAATGTTGTTTTATGTTGGTTTGTAAAAAATACATTTTATTATTTGTTAAAAATATGGTTTTTTATTATAGCTGAATTTAAATATTATGTATTATATGTGTTTTATTTGCTAATTTTAGTGAAATGCAAGTTAAATTTAGGCTCTAAATGTTCAATATTGTATTTTGAAAGAAATATTTAAAATTATGCGTTCTATGAAGACTCATAAAATTTTAGCATCCTTTGACTTTAAAAACATAAATAACTATGCTAAATGTATCTTAAGTCTTTGAATTTGTAATGGAATTATTCGTCGTCTAAAGGATTTTTATATTGGATTTAAATCAACTGTTGTAATAGATTTCGACATTAGATGTCTTGTTGCTATTTTAATCCATTCTGGAGCCTCAAATGATGCAAAACTTTTCGACGAAATCCTTGAAAAAAGATGAATTATTATAAAAGGAGATATTTTAATCTTTGGTAAAAGGGTATTATGGTTATAATAATTATCAAATTGGAATTAGTAAGTATAAATTCGTTCCTTTCATTTTTCTAAGAAATAATTTCAATTAAAACAAGCTTGATGATTGTTTATTATGTTCATTATGTGTATTTAAGAAAATAAAAAGAATATTGGTGGAAAAAAGATTTTATAATTGATTAAAAGTTGAATTATTTGAAAAACCAGATTAATGGAAAAAATTCAAAGGAATTGGAGTAAAATAGGAGATTTCTTTAAATTACTCAATAATGATTCAATATGTGAGAAATACATAAATACGCGCCAAATTCAGTTAGAAAAAAACTGTATATTTGATGTTTTTTTTTTAGGAGCATTATTCATAACACAATGATACAATACCAAAAACAGCAATACAACAACTATCCGAAAACTAAAAAATTAAGCACCCTAAATTCATTTTTTTTTAAACATTTTTTTAAGTTTTAAATTATATGGTGTCTATTTTTTTGAAAATTAATTTTTATTTAGGATTTATCCATTATTTTAGAATTTTAGTGGAGTATTCATAAATTCATAGTGTTTGATATAGTTGTTTAATATTTCAGTTAATGGTCCTGATTCTTCTATTAAGTTTAAACCAGCTTGTTCTA
Organism: uncultured Methanobrevibacter sp.; assembly: GCA_902795935.1. Classification (GTDB taxonomy): domain Archaea; phylum Methanobacteriota; class Methanobacteria; order Methanobacteriales; family Methanobacteriaceae; genus CADBMS01. Next base: position 11,423 of record CADBMS010000097.1, on the reverse strand, counting down.
TACCATATTTTCCATTCATACCTGCTTTTTGGCAGATGATTGTGTTACAGTCTTTAATCATATTTAATGTTTCTTTCCATTGATGTTTTTGGTTTGGGTTAATTTGAACTTCACGTTTTTCTAGAAATTTTGTTTTTTTATATTCATATTGGTATATGTATAGTGTTTTGGCTTTTCCAAAGTGGAGGTTCACATTTTCTCCATCTGTTGATGCAATTGCGATTTTCATATTAGTATTTATTTTCAGTATTGGTTTTTATATCTTTATATCTCCTTTAAGTAAAGTTTATATGACATAATGTTTAAAGTATTTTACATAAAGTATAGTTTACTTTACTTATTGTAGGGTGATAAAATGAATAATAAAAATATAATGATTATGATAACCTCATTATCAATAATAAATACATTAATATTAGTAATATCATTAATAACTGCAAATATAACAATATTTATAATGTCTATACTCTTAAATTTGATAAATATAGTATTAGCATTTAAAAATAGAAAAATATTGTTAAATTATGTTAATTCTGATTTATTTTGTAAAGGCAGATTCAAAGAAGATGAAAGATCTTACTTAATTAAAAATAAAGCAAATGATTTAACATTAGGCATATCATTAACAACAATAATTTATTTTGCTCTAGGAATATTTGTTCTAAGAAACACATACTCTAATTTACTACTAATAGGTTATACATTAATTGTAACAGCAATATTCATAACAATAATCCAAATAATAAGTACTAGATATTACAATCATTATTACTAAAAAAAGAACTGTTGATGAAAATGAAAAATAATCTAAAAATTTTTAGAACAATAAAAAATTTAACACAGGAAGATTTAGCTAAAGAACTAAATATAACACGCCAAACAGTAATATCAATTGAAAAAAATAAATACAATCCTTCTTTAAATTTAGCATTCAAAATAGCAAAATTCTTTGATACAACAATAGATGAAATTTTCATTCCAGATGATGATTAACAAATATTTTTTTAGATTTCACCATAATCTAGGGCATGTTGACAATAGCAATCCTCATCAAAAGAAATATTAGAAATTGTATTTTTAATTAAATTTATAAGATCTTCCTTGCGAGAATCCATAATTTCAAAAACTTCTTGGATAGTTAATTCATTATCTGAAATACCAGCACCATAATTAGAAATTAAACATATATTTGCATAGCACATTTCTAATTCGCGAGCAAGAACTGCTTCAGGTAAACCAGTCATACCAACAACAGTGCCGCCTAATTTTTGAAACATCTTAATTTCAGCTCTAGTTTCAAATCTAGGGCCTTCAGTACAAACATAAACTCCTCCATCATGAACATATGCCTCTGAAATAAGATATTTCCGAATAGTTTCACAATAAGGATTAGTAATATCAATATGAACTACATTATCATCATAAAAAGTTGAAACTCTCATTTTAGTAAAATCAATAAAATCATCAGGAATAACAATAGTCCCAGGTTTCAAATCTAAATCAAGAGATCCAACACTATTTGTTGCAATAATTTTTTTAACACCCAATTCTTTCAAAGCCCAAATATTAGCTCTATAATTAATCATATGTGGGGGGGTATTATGATTTGACATATGTCTTGGAATAAATGCAACATCTTTTCCACCTAATTTAAATAAAGAAATTTCTGGAGAATCACCAAAAGGAGTTTTAACAACTTTTTTACTAATTTTTTCTGAATTATTCACTATTTCATAAACTCCAGTTCCACCAATTATTCCAATCATTAATATCACACTATAAGTTTAGCTTCAATAAAAAAAATAAAATAAAATATTTTTTTTTTAATTTATCCTTTAGCAACACCTAGTGGTTTCATTTTAGCAACTAACTTGGAAATTCCTGCAGTATCTGCTGTTTTAATAATTTCATCAACATCTTTATATGCATCCGGAGCTTCTTCTGCAATAATTGGCATAGAAGTAGCTTTAATTTCAATTCCCATTTTAGCAAGGTATTTTTGAATTTCTTCACCTTTAAATTCTTTTTTAGCACTAGAACGGCTCATTTTACGTCCAGCACCATGGGCAGTAGAACCAAAAGTTTCCTCCATAGCAGTTTGAGTACCATGTAATAAATAAGATGAAGTGCCCATAGTTCCTGGAATAATCACTGGTTGTCCGACAGATTGATATTTTTTAGGTATATCCTTATGCCCAGGACCAAATGCTCTAGTTGCACCTTTTCTATGAACAAATACTTCCATAGGTTTGCCTTTAATTTCATGAACTTCTTTTTTAGCAATATTATGTGCAACATCATAAATAATATTCATTTCCATATCTTCGGCACTTTTATTAAATATCTCTTCAAAAGATTCACGAACCCAATGAACAATCATTTGCCTATTAGCCCAAGCATAATTAGCTGCAGCAGACATTGCTTCAAAATAATTAATTCCTTCTTTAGAATCTACAGGAGCACAAGCTAATTGTCTATCTGGTAGATTAATATTATGATTTTTATATGCTTTGTCCATTATTCTTAGATAATCAGAACAAACTTGATGTCCACAACCACGAGATCCAGTATGAATTAAGATAGCAATTTCACCAGGATTAACACTAAATATTTCAGCTGCTTTGTCATCAAATATTTCATCAATTTTTTGAACTTCTAAAAAATGATTACCAGAACCAAGGGAGCCTAATTGGGGAATTCCTCTTTTTTTAGCTTTTTCTGAAACTTTATCTGAATTAGCTTCATTCATTTTTCCATTTTCTTCAAGATATTCTAAATCTTCATCCCAACCATAACCATTTTCAACTGCCCATTCTGCACCATTATTAAGAACATCATCTATTTGATTATTTTCTAATCGGATTTTTCCTTTACTACCAACTCCTGAAGGAACATTCTTAAAAAGAGTATTAATTAATTCTTTTATTTTTGGTTTGACTTCATCTTCTGTTAAATTGGTTTTCACCATTCTAACTCCGCAATTAATATCAAATCCAACACCTCCGGGACTTATAACACCAGTTCGAGTACTAAATGCTGCAACTCCTCCTATACTAAATCCGTATCCAAAATGAATGTCTGGTAATCCAATAGATGCTTTCTGTATTCCGGGTAAACATGCAACATTAGCTACTTGTTCAATTGCTCCAGGTTCTAAAGATTCAATTGTAGCATCATTTAAATATATTCGTCCTGGAACTCTCATAGATTTATTATAACCTCCAGGTACTTCCCATACACATTCTCTTACTTTTTTTAATGTGTCTTTTATTTCCATTGATTTAACTCCTATAAAAATCAGATAATATTTTTTTAATATAATGTATAATAATTAATTATTATTTTTAATTATTTAGTTAATGTGTATTTATGTATTATAGGTCAAGTATGACCCTTGATTTATAGATATTGTTATGTTTTTGTATTTCCATAAGATGAAATGTAACTGCTTTAACCTCATTCAATTGTTCATGTTTACTATAATCTATTTTTTCTCCTAATAATTTTGCAGTTAATTTATAATTTTCATTTTCTTTACTAATTTCTATTTTAAACTTTGAAAAGAAGATAAATTCAGTATCATGTAAAAAAAGTAATTCTGACAACCAATCATATAATAATGAAACTGTATCTTCAGATAGTATAGTTATCTCTTTTTGTATATATGGAGATACATGTTTAGTATTAGTCATAACTTCAAACATTGCTAATCCTGCATTTTCAAAGGATTCTTCTATTGTATGTCCATATGCCCAATATCCAATATCTGCAGTAACTTCAAAAAATTTGAATTTTTTCATATTTTGAGATGAATTCTTAGTATTTGTCTTCATCAATTTCTTCACCTTTGAAAATAATATGCTATTTTTTTTAATTTTTCAATTATTTAATTGTTTTATTTTTATTAATTAATTGTTGTTTATTTAACTAAAACTTAAATTAATAGTTCTCATGCGCTTTAGGATTTTCTTTATATATTCATTTCAAAAAATCATAGTGTGTGGATGTGATAGAATGAATAGATTTAATAGATCAAGAAATATGACTTTGAGAAAAAGAACCAGCCAAAATAAATTGGAGTTATATGTTGATTCACTTAATGTTCAATCATGCATGATTAAACTCTTTATATCTGGAGTAGTAATTAGTTGTTTACTTTCATTTGGTTTATAAATTCATTGTTAAATTATATGAATTATGTTAAAAATTAATCAGTTTAATTCAACTCATAAACTGTTTTTTATTCGCCTCCATTTTTAACAATGAATTTAATATAAAATAGTTAATGCTCAGTAATTTTTAGATGTATATACTATTAACCTTAATGAAATAATTAATTGATTAAATCAGGCAATTATTGATTTGTTCTGGACTGAATCTTAATGTAATCAGTCTAGAATTTCCCACTTTACCTTTACCTGTAAAATTTAAATCAATTAAACGTAAAAATTCTAATTTATTTAACGCCCTATCATAAGTAGCATAACTAATTTTTTCTTTTTCTGTAATATATTCAAATAACTCTCCTGCAGTATAGGTTTCATCAATCATACTGATATATTTTAAAACAAGTCTTTCTTTATTTGTTAAACCCTTTAAAATAGAATTTAGGCCTATATCTTCTGATTCATTCATTGCTTGTTCTAAATGAGTAATAGTTATTTTTTTTGAAGCTTCACTTTCAGCAATATTGCCACAAAGACGTAATAAATTAATACCAACTCTTAAATCACCTATTTCAGATGTAGTATCTATAATTTCATCTACTACTTCTTCTGAAATAACATTTGGATAAAACCCAATACGAACTCTATCATTTAAAATATTAGAAATTTCATTATGAGTATATGGTTGAAAAACAATTTCTTGAGGAATAAAAACTGAATTAACACTTTTATCTAATAAATATCTGAATTCAATTTCAGACACTATTGCAAAAACACTAGTTTTAACGTTAGGGTAGGTTTCATGAGCTTTTAAAATATCATAAAACACAGTATTGGCATGGTTTCTTTGGAATAAGTATTGAACATCATCTAGTGCAACAACAAGTGCTTTTTCATTTTCAGATAATTTATTCATTACGGAATCATATGCTTTAGTTAAAGGAGATCCTGTTTGGGGTGGTTTAAAACCAATAACTTTTTGATGAATTTGTGAAATTATTGAAAATGGAGTATTATTTGTTTGACAATTCACATGGCAGCAAACAACTTTATTAGAATTTTTTTCTACTAATTCAAATATTTTTTTAATAGCTGTAGTTTTTCCACTAGCACATGGTCCTAAAATAACTGCATTACTTGGTTTACCTTTTTTTAATGCAGGCCTAATACACATAGCTAATGCACCCATTTGTGCATCACGATATTTATAGTCTTCAGGTATATATGCTGGATCAAATGCAGTTGAATCTCTAAAAAGAGTTTCATCAAATAATAAAATATCTTCAATATTTAATCTAGGAGTATTTTCATTTCTATCCATTATTTCTCTCCTATTAAGTAAATATTTTAAAACTTTAAATTATAATTAATAGTATTATACATTTTCATCTATTAAATTAATTATATTAACACTTTCATTTTCTTTAACCCAATCAATTAATTCTTCAGCATATTTTAACTTTAATTTTTTAATATCGTCTGCTAAACCTAAATTATCACTTAAATCAGGTCTAGAATATTTAGTTACAATAGTTCCAAAATCCATACCTGCTAATATAATTGTTTTAGCCTTTAATTCAACAGCTAAATACACTGCACGATCACCATCAGTAAATCCTCCAAAATTATATACATTATCTAAAGGTATACTTTGTGTAGTTCCAATAATATTTTTTAAGTTGTATAAATTCTTTTTTAATGTATCTAAATTATTTCCATGAGCATGTACAACTAAGCATGATTTTTTTTGATTAGCTTTTAATAAATCTTCTATTTTACCATCTAAATCAGTTACTATAATATCTGGTATGATGTTTTCTTCTAATAATGCAGTTGTAGCTCCATCAGCAGTGATTAATAATGAATCTTCTATTTTATTTGTTTTCTTTAAGTATGTGATATGCTTTTTTAGGGATGGTCCTGCTCCAAAAATAATCATATTCTCTTTATAAGGTAAATCTTCAAGTTCTATTTTAGTTTCGCTATGTTTTTCTAGAAATTCATCTAAATATTTTGCAGATAATTCATCATCTTCTTTTTTAAATCCAAATGATTGAAGTATATCTTCATACCAATGAATCCAAGTTTCAAAGTTCATATTAATACTATGTTTTGATTATTAATAAAAATAATCATATTTATTCAATGTATTATTGTTTTATTTTCAAAATTTTTGATGTGATAAAGTTTTTAAGTTATAAAAATTTTACTATTATATAATAGCATTATATTTTTTATAAAAAAATAATGTTAAATGAATTTAAAAATAATCAAATTTATAAAAGGATATTTTTTTTATTTGGAGGTTTTTTAAGAATGGATGATATGTTACTAATGATTCCAGGTCCAACTAGTGTTGCACCTAGGGTTCTTAAAGCAATGTCTAAAAATATAGTTAATCACCGTAGTGCAATTTTTGGTGAAATTTTAAAAGAATCCAGTGAAATGATGGCTGATGTATTTAAAACTGATAATCCAGCATATATTTTAACTGGTTCTGGAACTGCGGCCATGGAAGCTGCTATGGCAAATATTTTGAATCGTGATGATAAAATTTTAAATGTTGTTGGTGGTAAATTTGGTCAAAGATTTTCACAAATTGTCGATGCATTTGAAGGCCAATCTAAAGTTTTAGATGTTGAATGGGGTACTGGAGTTAATCCTAAAGATATTAAAGAAATTTTAGATGATGATGATCAAATTAAGGCCATTTCTCTAGTTCACAATGAAACTTCTACTGGTGTAGCAAATCCTATAAAAGAAATCGGAAAAATTATGAAAAACTATGATGCATTGTATGTAGTGGATACTGTTTCTTCATTAGCTGGAGATGATGTTGAAGTAGATAAATATGGCATTGATATCTGTGTAACTGGTTCACAAAAATGTATAGCAGCACCTCCAGGTATGGCAGCAATTACTTTAAGTGAAGATGCATGGAAAGTAGTTGAAAATACTGAATCTAAAACATATTATTTAAATTTAAAGAAAATAAGAAAAAGTGGAAATAGTAATCCTCCTGAAACACCTTATACACCATCTGTTTCATTAATGTATGCTATGAATGAAGCATTAAAAATTATAATGGAAGAAGGTTTGGATAATCGTATATTAAGACATAAATTAGCAGCTAAAGCTACACGTAATGCTATTAATGCTTTAGGTTTAGAATTATTCCCAGATGAAGATGTTTCTTCAACCACTGTAACTGCAGTACGTATGCCTGAGGGAATATCTGATAAACAATTACGTGGAACTATGAGGAATAAATATAATGTAGAATTAGCTGGTGGACAAGACCATCTTAAAGGAAATATTTTCCGTATTGGTCATATGGGTAATACTACACAAACAGAGTTAATCACTGCAATATCTTCATTAGAAATGACAATGTATGAGTTAGGTTTAGATGTTGAGTTAGGTAGTGGTGTTGCTTCTATCCAAAAAACTTATTTAAATCAATAAGGTATTAATCCCTTATTTTTTACTTTTTTTTTAAATAGTTCATCAATTCTTTTTTTCTTAATTCTTATTTTCAAACAGAAAATTAAAAAAATCATATTATTTAAATAATATGACTTAAACCTTCATCAAGTTTATCACCGCTATTTGGCAATGGAATATCAATATTTTTATCAACAAAAATATTAATCAAACAAGCTCTTTTCTTACCCATAGCTTTTTTAGTTGCCATATACACATCACCTGCAGTAAAAGCCTCAATATAATCAATATTATATAATTTAACCAATTTTTCAAAATTAGGATTAACATCTAAATCTGTTTCATAAGATTCACCATAACTGGCTATTTGCCACTGTTTAACAATACGTAATGCATCATTATTAATCATACAAATAATAATAGGTAAACGATACTTACGAATAGTAACTAATTCTTGAGAATTCATTTGAAAAGCACCATCACCTACAACCAATAAAACAGGTTCACCATGTCTTGCAAAAGAAACACCAATTGCAGCAGGTAAACCATAACCCATAGACCCAAATCCACCAGAAAATATTAAACTACGAGGGCGCTTACATTCTTTATACAAAGTAAGCCAAGTAGTATGTGAACCCGCATCATTAACAATAGTAAAATCTTTAAATTTATTACTATTCAAAACTTCACGTATAGCTTGCTGTGGCTTAATAGGATACTCTGCATAATAAAAATTAACTTTATTATAATCTTGGTAATCAAAACGATATTTTTGCAGCTGACTAAACCATTCACCACAATCACAAGAGATATCTTCAACATTTAAAGTATTTAAAAAAGATTTAACATTCATACAAATATTAATATCTCCACATAATGAATTTCGATTAATATTCACATGAATTGTATTAATATTATCTCCAATACCTGCAGATGTACGTTCTGAAAATCTAAGACCCAACCCAATAATCAAATCAGCATTTTCACCAGCAAAATTAGCACCTGGGTTTCCACGAGTACCAATAAGACCTAAACAAATATCTTCATTTTCTGGAATAACTCCCTTAGCAGGATATGTAGTAGCAATAGGTATATTTGTTTTATTAACAAAATCATATAATTCTGACATTGCATCACTCCAAACCACTCCAGCACCAGCAATGATTAAAGGGCGCTTTGCAGAATTAATTAATTCTTTAACTGATTTTAAATCGAAACTATCATCTAAATCTAAATCAACACTAATTTCAGGAATTTCACCATTAAATTCGGATTCTAAAACATCTTTAGGTAAATTAATATGTATGGGTCCATAAACTCCATTTTTAAACAATTTAAATGCAGTAATCAAATTAAAAACGGCTTCATTAGCAGTACTACAATAAAATGACTTATAAGTAATATTTTCAAAAATTGAACAAATATCAATATCTTGAAAAGCACCAGTACCATGTTTTTCAACAGGAACATCACCCGTAATAACTAACATGGGCACTGAATCCCTATATGCTGTAGCAACACCCATAACTAAATTCATAGCTCCAGGACCTGCTGTAGATAAACAAACACCCATATTTCCAGATGCACGAGAAAATGCATCTGCAGCATGACTAGCACTTTGTTCATGACGAACTAAAACATGTTTAATTTTAGATGTCCTCAAACTATCATATAAACTTAAAATTTGTTCTCCAGGATGACCAAAAATTGTGGAAACTCCATTTTTTTCTAAAATATCCACTAATATAGATGCACAATCATTATTTTTTTTAGACATTAAAATCCATCCATTAATAATAATCTATTCTTGGTAACTCCCATTATATTCTCCAGAACCTTCAACTTTAAAAACAACAGCCTGAACAAACCTTTCACCCTTCTTTATTGTATAATCATAATCTCCATAATTATAAACCATAAACTGCAAAGTCCCATGAAAACCAGGATCCCCAACAGCAGTATGCACTGATAAAAATGATCTTAAAAGTGTTGATCTAGGTAAATAAAGCATAGTATATCCTTTAGGTATTTTTATTTTCCTATCTACGGACATAAGATATGCTTTTTTTGATTCTAATTTATATATTGGTCCTTCTAATTTTTTAATTGAGGGTAAGTTTTTAGTATTATCTATTAATGAACCAGGTCCAGTTTGTTCATATACTTCACCTAATTTTAAATCAATTCCTGATGCTTCTATTGTTTCTTCAAATTCAGGAAATATTTTTTTTAATTTCTTCTCACCTAACATTACAAAATCTCCTTTTTACACTATAATCCAGAATATACTTGCATTAACTTAAATTATATGTCTTATTTAATAAAATAATGATTTTTTAATTAATTTTTTTTAAAACTAAGCATATTAACGAGATATTTACAAAATATAATGTTTAATAACTTTATATAGAATTATTTATATTAATAATATTTATAAATTAATAATAATAATAGAATACTACGGTTATTAATCATATTAAATATATTAATGGTTTAATTTAAAGTATTTCTTAATACTTAAATATAAAAAGGTGGTTATTTGCCAATTATAGAAATAGAAGCTAATATTTTAAATAAAGAACAAAAAAATGAATTAATTACAGTGTTAACTAAAGAATCTGCTAGAATTATGAATTTACCAGAAAACACTATCACTATTATTATACATGAAAATAATGCAGAAAATATTGGTGTAGGTGGAACTCCATTATCAGAATTGCACAAAGATTGAATTTAAATAAAAATAATTCTATAATAAATATGCTTATTTTAGCATTTTAATTAAATAAGCACATATTAAATATTCTTTAATATTAATATTGAAATAGTAATAGATTTTGTTAATTTGGATATTAGAACAATTGTTTTATCATCCATTCCGGTTTAAATTCCATTAAATCATCATAACTTTGACCAACACCTAAATACATAATTGGAGTTTTAATAACATATCCAATTGATAATGCAGCACCGCCTTTAGAATCAGCATCTGCTTTAGTGAGAATGATACCGTCTAAACCAACAGATTCATTAAATTTACTAGCTTGTTCAACAACATCATTACCTGTTAATGAATCTCCAACAAATAATATTAAATCTGGAGAAACAACACGTTTAATTTTAGCCATTTCATCCATAAGGTTTTTATTTGTTTGCATTCTACCAGCAGTATCAACAAAAACAAGTTCACGACCTTTAGCTTTAGCATGTGCAACGGCATCATAAGCTACAGCTGCAGGATCTGCTCCTTTTTTATGTTTAATAATTTTAACACCAATTTTATTGGCATGGTGAGTAATTTGTTCTATTGCACCTGCACGAAAAGTATCCGATGCAGCAATAACTGGAGTATATCCTTTATTAATAAAATGAGTAGATAATTTAGCAATAGTTGTAGTTTTACCAGTACCATTAATGCCTACAAACATAATAATTAATGGTTCATTCTTAGCTTGTTTATCTTTAATTAAATCCATTATATTCTTAGATTCAATATCTAAAATTGTAGTAACTGCTTTTTTTAAGGCATCAGTTGTATATTTCGAAACATCACTACTTCTTTTAATTTGTTTACCAACAAGATCTTCTTTAACAGAATTAATAATTTTTTCAGTAACCTCTAATGCCACATCACTTTCTAAAAGTGACATTTCTAATTCCCATAAAATATCTTCAAGATCATCTTCACTCAAAGTTTTTTCACGAATAAATGAAAATATGCCTTTAGATTCTTTTTCAGATGTTTCATCTTTTTTGTCTGTGTTTTTGTTATCTGTTTTTCTTTTAAATACTGATAGTACTGATTTGCCTTCA
>CADBMS010000096.1 GCA_902795935.1 uncultured Methanobrevibacter sp. | reverse complement strand
CATAACCAAGGGAAAAGCCACAATAACACTAGAAGAAAAAACAATAACAGCCAAGGCAGGACAAACAATAACACTAAAAGCCAAAATACTAGACTCAAATGGTGACAGAGTAAACAATGACAAAGTAGTATTCAAACTAAACGGAAGAACACTCACAGACAAAGACGGAAAAACATTATACGCACGAGTAGTTGATGGCGAAGCAGTACTGGAATACACCATACCAGAAACGTATAACGCAAAAACATACAAACTAACCGCTGTATTCGGAGGAAACTACTACGAAAGAACCCAAACACAAGGCACACTCCTCTTAGAGAAAAAGGCAACCACCATCACACCAGAAAACATAACCACCACAAATGGTAAAACCACAATAAAAGCACAAATCACTGATGAAACAGGAAAAACACTCACAAGCACTACAAAATTAGCAATAAAAATCAATGGAAAAACCATAACCACTACAAACAGTACTAATGGTACAATAGACACATCATTTACCACAACACTAAAACAGGGAACCTACGAACTAACAATAATCAGCGGAGAAAATGGACAATACAAAAAAGCAACCATGACAACTGCTCTAAAAATATAAGCAAGAAAACGTATACGAATGAAGAGAAAGGAAATGATAATTTTCTTTATTAACTTAAACTCCCCTATTTTTTTGATAGTTATTTTGTTGTGTTTGTATTTTTTTTTCGTTATAGCTAGATATAACGAAGAAAAAAAAACGTAAAGACAAAACTTATCAACCCATCCACACAACAATACCCAACACTAATCTTTTACAAAACCATCCATATAAACAAGCAAAAATTACACGAAAATAAAAAAATATTTTAACAAAAAAAACAAAACGTGAAAAAACTTTAAAAAAAGAAAAAAACACCAACAAGACGGAACACCCGTCAATTGAGGAAAAGCAATATTCAGAGTAAACGGAAAAACACTTAAAGGTGAAGACGGTAAAGCATTATACGTTGATGTTGTAAATGGTGTTGCTAATACAACTACACGATACCTGCTAAGACCAAGGCAAAAGCATATAACTTAACAGCAGTGTTCACGGACACAACATATGAAAGAAGAGAATGTAATAAGGTGTTGGTAATTGCTAAAGTATAAGTATATATACTAATTAGATAAATAGTATTAAGTGTACTAATAATTCAATATACAGTAAGGATTATAGTATAAAGACCGAATAATGTTCGTGTTAGAGTTTCTTTTTCTGAAATTCTAACCAATATAACATTTATCTTATTTTTTACATCATTTTGTTTAGTTTATTAATCCTATTTTAAATGTATTATATTTATCCTACCATAACTTCCAAAATTATTAATACTTTATTATACAATGATATTACTGTGGGTATAGATGAAGATTCTCATTGTTTGATGATAACCAATAGCGGTCTGGAGATTATTAAACACTTTTATTAACATGATGGAGGTGAAACTATGATCCTTACTGTACTTTCTATATTAACAATTATATCATTGTTAATTAAGATAATTAGAGAAATAATTTCTCTATATAATCTCCTAATAAATAACTGACCTTCACAATCACTAAAAATCACTTAATCTTCGTTCCAGAATCAGATATACCCACATATCATATAATAACGAAACTTTTTCTTAAATTAAAAGTATTATGAAAATTAACAAGATTATCAAAAATGAATTATATACCCAAAACCCATTAATAAAGAATAATCTTATGAGAGAACGTGCAACAATTCTGTTTAAAAGTCTTTTGACACAATTTTACTAATATTATATTTAATTTTTATATTTAATAACATGATTTTGTTTAGAAAGTATTGTTATAAATGATACTATTAATATAGCCAAATAATTATCGCACACCCTCGTATGGCAAGAAAAAAATGTAAATAAAAATTATTATTATATAAATTCTATAAGCTTTAATATGATAAGGACTATGTGGAAAAGCTTTGTTTCTTCAGAGATATGAAGAAAGATTAAAAAATCATTTTTCAAAATCCATTTTTCACGTACTTTTTCCCAAAATAATATAAAAAAAATAATTAATAATAAAATAAAATAAGATAATTTCTTATATTAGATAATCTCCATGTAACAGATGATTAAAAATAATTTAAGTCGATTTAACGAAGAGTCCATAAAGCGTCCATTTTTCATGTAAACTAGTCCAAAACTAAAATAATTAAAAATTCATTGCATAAAAAAATAAGTTCCTGCTCCAAGTACCCGAATTATTAATCGTAAAATTAAAATAAACAAAGCAGTTAAGAGTCCAAAAATAGGCACTTAGAGTCCATTGGCTGAAAATATTTTTATATTTCCTTCAGTGTATTTTTTTAATTACTTTTTCATCTACCATATACTGTAAATCACGTTTCGCCGTAGTTAATGACATATTAAATCTATTTGAATTTGAATTAATATCAAACTCTCTAAAAAAAGATAATGGATGAACATTAAGTTATTCCAAATAAAAAAGGAAGAGCTCCAAATATATCAAAGATTATATGAATTAAATAACATACAACTATATTTTTTGTTTTTACATACATTAATGGTAGTACAACAGAAGCAAAGCCAATTGATATTAATAGAGTTGGTAAAGCATTAATACCATATGCTGGTATGTGAAATATTGAAAACATCAACTGAGCAACTATAACACCAATTATTATAGCAGTTTTTCTTCCAACACTCTTATATAAATAAGCAGATATTATAACTAATGGAATGAATTTTATTAATTCTTCACCAATTAATTGTATGGCTAAGCGTATAAGAAACAGTATACGATCTCCACTTACTGCTTTATCACTAAACATATGTAAACCTAGAGCATGTACTATGTATGAGGATATGATTGATAAAACAATCATCAGCACAACGCCTATTATGACTAACAGTATATCCCGCAATGTAATCATCCTAAAAATATTTGACATATTATCTTTAAAAACAATTAACACTGCAGTTAAGCTGGCTCCTGTAATAATTATTGCCTTTATAACCATAGTTCCAGTAAATGGGATAAGAAATGGTGCTGAACAGGATATTAGAAATCCTATCAAAAGTATTATCACATTTTTTGTTGTAAAACGAGGATCATTATTTAAAAAAGGCAAATCATAGTCTTTATTCTCTAATCTGAAAAAATCATTACCCATATTTTCATCACCTAAAAAATACTTTTTATATGAAAATGTCTATGTTGATTATTAGTTTATATACTTTGTGGATATCATGAATAATTAAACCATAGATAGAATAGTCTTTTGATATTATCAATGTTTAATTTAAGATTGATAATAAGAGCATTTTCATTGCATATATTTTAATTAAAAATCCACCTCTAAATTCACTACCTTAAAAGTATTACTTCCTATTTACTAGAAGTTAACTTTAATAATTAATAAAACATTTTTATAGAAATGAATTTGATAATGTTACATGTTATTCTTATCCTCATATTATCAACGTTATCAATTTAAGATTGATAATAAGAGCATTTTCATTGCATATATTTTAATTAAAAATCCACCTCTAAATT
>CADBMS010000095.1 GCA_902795935.1 uncultured Methanobrevibacter sp. | reverse complement strand
TTAAAATAATAAATAATATGTATACATTATTATATATATTTATAAATAAAAAAATGGTTTAGGACAAGTTATCATGATAACTTTTAGAAAACTATTAGTATTATTAAAGAAATATAATTAATTGTTTTTAAATAAAAACAAGAACTTTAAAAGAGGTGAAAAGATGAACATGAAAAAATTAATTCTTATTTGTGGACTAGCATTGTTGTTAGTTGGTTCAGTAAGTACTGTTAGTGCTGGATGGTTCGATTTTTTAGAAGGAAACACAACCGAACATAATTTTGGTAATTTTTCCATGAACGTACCTAAAAATGCAACATTTAATGAAACTGTTGAACCAAATGGCCTTGATGCTATAAAAGCATTAGCTGTAAAATACTTCGATGGTGCAGTAAACATAACTTTCGCTGATCCTAAATGGAAAGACCCACAATATGCCGAGTTTCTCCACCCAGCATGGGGAAATGATCAGTATTCATTAGTTGTAGAATACATTAACTGCAGTGAAGATAATATAACATTTGATAATGTGGCTGAAAAACTTTATCCTAATTCAAAAGAAGTTAATAAAACTGAAGATACAGCATATTACACTTATAGTGATTTCAACCAAACAGTCTCTGTAAAAAACCATGAAAATAAATCATTAGTTATTGTAAGATCTAATGATACTGGTTTAGTAAATCAGATGTCAGATTCTTTACATTTTAAATAATCATAATGAATATTAATTGAAGGGAATTTTTTCCTTTCTTTAATTTTCACATTAAAATATTTTATTTATCATTTTTATTCTTTTTTTTAAAATTATTCAAAAAATTAATATATTTGAACAGTTTCTTTTAAGAATTAAATATATTACTATACTCTTTTTAAATGAATGAGAATAATTTTCTCCTATATTATGAATTTTAAAAACGTTATATTCAACTTATTTTTCAGTAACTTTTTTTCCTGTTATATGTTCAATTTCTATTTTTAGAACTTCTGTTTGTTTGAATAATTTATTTACTACATTATTGGTTTCTTCTTCAGTTGGAAAATACTTGTTTCCTAGTTTAGTTAGTATATCATGTTTTTCATTGTAATCTGTAATTATTTTAATTCTTCCAAAGATTATTACACTCTTAAAAGTGTAGTACCATTTATTATCAACTTTTTTTCCATCATTAAGTACACAGAAACAGACTTTATCATTTGCTTTGATGGAATCTTTAAAGTGCCCTTCTTTTGCTGAGTGTAAAAAGATTTTTCCATCTTGATATAAATAATTCATTGGGATGGTGTAGGGATAATTATCATCACCGTGTACTGATAGAAAGCCCCTCTGTTGTTTTTTTAATATATTTTTGGATTCATCTTTTGTTAATTCTTGTTTAAATCTTCTCATTTTTCGAAACATATTGTTATATTAAATATTTATATAATAAATAGTTATTCTTGCTAAAAATTTATAAATTAATATGTTTGATGAATAATCTAAAAAATAGTAATTAGCTTGGAAGGATTTTAGAAGAAAAAAATTTATTTGTTTTTATTTTTTTGAGGGCAACTTGTTTAATACGTTAGATTAGTTGATTTTTAATATCTACAAAGTTTGAATTTTTTGGATTATCCAATCTAAGCTCTTGATGAGTATAGAAACTCTGGTGAAGGTAATGTTAATCAGTTGATATCCAATGTATTGGAAAAAATAGTAATGAAGAAAATATTGGAAAAGTTAAGGATAATTGTTTATCTATTGTTAAAAATGAGTTCTG
Source organism: uncultured Methanobrevibacter sp. (assembly GCA_902795935.1). Classification (GTDB taxonomy): domain Archaea; phylum Methanobacteriota; class Methanobacteria; order Methanobacteriales; family Methanobacteriaceae; genus CADBMS01. The sequence continues at coordinate 299 of CADBMS010000095.1, read as the reverse complement.
ATAATTAATTCTGGAAAATATTTCTGTTAATTCTTCATAGAATATGAAATAGAATCTTATTCATATTCTTCAGATAAAAATAATTCTCCATATTTTTTTCTAATTATAATATTATCAATAATATTTTTGATTTATACAATTTAATTTAAATTCAAAAAAAACTAATTTAGGGAAACTCAGATGAGTTTCCAATAACTCTTTTTTTAATTCTAGCTAAACAGTGACCCATCATCCAAGGTTCTTATTTTGAAAATCACTTTTCTGGTTACCGGATAGAATATCAATTCGTACAATACCTT
>CADBMS010000094.1 GCA_902795935.1 uncultured Methanobrevibacter sp. | reverse complement strand
GATATACAAAGAAATCAGCCCTAAAACACACAATACTAAATGTATTTTTAGCAGGGCTAATCACAGCAATCGGCCACAACTCAAAAACAGCACTACAAAAGCTCTCCGAAAACTAAAAAATCAAGCACACTAAAATTTTAATACTATTTTTTAATATATATATTAAACTAAAATTTTTAATTAAGAGGTTTATAATTATGGATTATGATGTTATTTATATTGGAAGTGGAAATGCATCATGGCAAGGGGCTCGATTTTTAAGAAAAGCTGGTCTCAAAATATTAATAATTGAAGAAGGTTTATATGGTGGAACGTGTGCAAATAGAGGTTGTAATTCAAAGGCATTACTTGATGCGCCATATGAAATTAAAGCTTTAACTGATAATTTTGAAGGTGTTGGAAAATCTGGTAATTTTGAAGTAAATTGGTCAGATTTAATGAAATTTAAACAAAAACGTATTGCAAATATGTCTGCTTTTTTAGAGGGTAAATTTAAAGAATATGATCTTGATGTTGCTCATGGAAAAGGAATTATTATTGATGAACATACTGTTCAAGTAAATGATAAACAATTCACAACATATAAAATTGTAATATCTACTGGTTTAAAACCATATATTCCTGATATTAAAGGAAAAGAGTATTTACATGATAGTACTGATTTTTTAGATATATCCAAACTTCCAAAACATACAATTATTTTAGGTGCAGGCTTTGTAGGTATGGAATTTGCATCAATACTTGCAGAGGCAGGTTTAGAAGCAGATATTGTTATTAGGGGCAATATGGCTTTAAAATATTTCCATCAACCTTATGTTCAAAAAGTTATTGAAATTCTTAAAGAAAAGAATATCCGATTCCATTTTAATGAAACAGTAACTGAAATTATTAAAGATGAAAACGTAATGATTGATAATCCTAATGCTAAAGTTCTTAATGTTGAAAATGGATTAAATTCAGATGATAAATTAAGAGATCCTAACGCTAAAATTGATAATATAGCTCATGATAATGCTTTCACTGTTAATTTTGAAAGTGGGCTTAGTTTAACTGGAGATTATGTTATTGCTGCTATGGGTCGTGAAGCTAATCTAGATGGTGTTGGTCTTGAAAACGTTGGTTTAAGCTATACTAAAAGTGGAATTAAAGTGAATGGACATTTACAAACTGATGTTCCGAATATTTATGCAACTGGTGATGTTGCAGATACTGGTGTTGCAAAACTTGTAACTGTTGCAATTCATCACTCTAAATATCTTGCAAAGGAATTATTGGGTGAAGCAGATGAGATAACTTATCCTGTTATTCCTGCAGTTGCATATACTATACCGAGAATAGCAACTGTTGGTGTTCCAGCATATGTTGCTGAAAAAAGTGATGAATATGAGGTTCATAGGATAAAATATGGTAATTCATATTCTCTTGAACTTAAAAATGATACTACTGCTGAGGTTAAAGTTATTGTTGATTCTGAGTTGAATATTGTTGGTGCTGAAATATATGCTGCAGATGCAGAAAATGTTGCTAATATGTTTGCATTTATTATTAATAAAAAAATAACACTTGAAGAGCTTGATTATATGATTTATGCATTCCCTTCGAGTAGTTCTGTTTGTTTGTATAAGTTACATAATATTCATTATACATTTTAAAATCTAGAAAAACAGAAAAATTAAATTAATAATGAACTATGTAAAGATTAATACTTACTTTTACAATATATACAATAAATTAATATAAAGATTAAGGAAGATTTGAATGAAGAATATGGGATTTGGTATGATGAGATTGCCTCTTCTAGATGAAGATGATTTATCTAGTGTGGATCAAGAGCAAATAAATAAGATGGTGGATATTTTCATGGATAATGGCTTTAATTATTTTGATACTGCTTATCCTTATCATGATGGTATGAGTGAAGTTGCATTTAGAGAAGCTGTTGTAAAGCGTTATCCTAGAGATTCATTTGTGGTTGCAGATAAATTACCTACTTTTGCAATTACTGAAGAATCACAATTAGAACCTATTTTTAATGAACAATTAGAGCGTTGTGGTGTGGATTACTTTGATTATTATATGATGCATAATGTGAGTAGTTTTTCTGAAAAAGGGTGGAAATATGTTGATTCTTTTAGTTTTGCAAAGAATAAAAAAGCTGAAGGTAAAATAAAGAAGTTAGGTCTTTCTACACATGCTAATGCAGAGTTTTTAGATGATATTTTAAGTAAACATCCTGAAATGGAATTTGTACAATTGCAAATTAATTATTTAGATTGGGAAAATGAGGGGGTGGAAGCTAAAAAATGTGTTGATGTTGCAAATAAATATGATTTACCAATTATTGTTATGGAACCATTAAAAGGTGGATTTTTAGTTAATATTCCTGAAGAAGCTGAAAGTATTATGAAAGAATATTCTAACGAATCTCCTATTTCATGGGCTTTCAGGTATGTGGGTAGTATTGATGGGGTTTTTATGGTTTTAAGTGGTGCAAGTACTCTAGATCAGATGATTGAAAATATTAAGATTATGGATGGTTATGAAAAGCTTAATGAAGAGGAATATGAAGTTATAGAAAAAGTTACAAGCATTATTAATAGTCAAATCACAGTGCCTTGTACTAAATGTAATTATTGTGTTAATTATTGTCCAACAAATATCAATATCCCTAAATTATTTGATTTTTATAACAATGAAAAAATTGAAGGGCTTGATGGTTTATTTACAGCTGTTGGAAATGCTTATAGAAATTATTCATTATTAGATGGTGTTGGTATAGCTTCGGATTGTACTGCTTGTGAATCTTGTATGAAAGAGTGCCCTCAACATATTGATATTGCAAGTTTGATGCCTGAAGTTGCTAAAACATTTGAAACAGAACTATATGGATTTACAAAAGATTGAATATATTATTTAAGGGATTATAGTGAAATTTAGACTTATTTCTTGGAATGTTAATGGTATTAGGGCTATTCATAAAAAAGGTTTTCTTGATTGGTTTAATAATGAAAAAGCAGATATTGTAAGTCTTCAAGAAACTAAAGCACAAGTTGATCAGTTGCCTAAAAAATTAGTTAATATTCCGGGTTATAAGAGTTATTTTAATTCTGCAGAAAGAAAAGGGTATAGTGGTGTTGCAACTTATAGTTCTGTTGAACCATTGACTGTTTATAGGGGTATGGGAGTTGATAAATTTGATGTTGAAGGTAGAGTTCAAAGATTAGATTTTAATGGATTTACTCTTCTTAATATTTATTACCCAAATGGTGGCCGTGATGAGGAAAGATTAAAATATAAACTTGATTTTTATGATACTTTCCTTGATTATGTTAATGATTTACGAGATAATGGGCATAACTTAATTATTTGTGGTGATTTAAACACAGCCCATAAAGAAATTGATTTGGCTAGACCTAAACAAAATGAAGATGTTTCTGGTTTTTTACCCATTGAACGAGATTGGGTTAGTAAATTTTTAGATAATGGTTATATAGATACATTTAGAATGTTTCATGAAAATGAAACCAACCAGTATACTTGGTGGAGTTATAGGGCTCGAGCACGAGAAAGGAATGTTGGATGGCGTTTAGATTATTATTTTGTTAATGAAGAATTTAAAGAACATGTTAAAGCATCTTATATTTTATCAGATGTTATGGGTTCTGATCATTGTCCTATTGTTTTAGAAATAGAGATTTAAAATGTTTATAATTAACTAATTATTTTATCTTAAAACTGGTAATTGAATTTCAGAATGTTTTTCATTAAATCTCATTTTAAAATAATTTATATGCTTGATATTTAGTTAATTCATACATCATACCTAATTACACAGTTTGATGAATAATAACTAAATCACTATTTTACAAAATATTATAACTACTTAAAAAATATAATTAAATAAATAAAGTTATATCTAAAACATATTTCTAAATAATTCAAAGGGACTGTTTATAATGCTAACAATTAATCAATGCTACTTAGATTTTGTTGATAAAATTTTAAAAGAAGGAAAAGAAACATATAAAGACTCTAATCATCATTTATTAGAAAATTTAGGAAATTTTTATATAATGGATGATCCTTTAGATTTGAAATTTAGAGCTAAATATCAGCATTACACTACAGATATGATGTTGGATGATATTAAATCTGGTCGATTTAATATGGAAGGATGTCCAATTAAAAGTGATGCATTATATGAATATGTGAAGTCTGCTGAAAATCCTGATGATCAAGGTTTTGTTTACACATATCCTAATCGTATTTTTGCTCATTTTGATATTGATCAATTTAACACAATGAAAGAACGAATATTAACGGCTACTGGATCTAATCGTGCTGTGGCTGTTACAATTGATCCAAATTTAGATGCGGATAGGGAAGATATTCCTTGTCTTCAATTTTTACAATGCATTGTACGTGATAATGAGTTAACAATTCATTGTATATTTCGTAGTAATGATATTTATGGTGCTTTTTATTCTAATATGTTTTTTATAACATATTTGGGTGTTAAAATGAAAGAAGAAGTTAATAAAGAAATTGTTGGTGAAAAATTAAACTTTGGTGGAGTTCATTATCATTCAACATCAGGTCATATTTATAGCACTGATTTAAAATCGTCTCGTAACTTAATAAAAGCAAATAAATAAATTAATATCTTATTGTTATTGGTTTTAATTTTTGAGGTTTGTAGAAACCTTTTCTAATTTTTATTTTTTATTGGAAATTGATTTTTAGCTTAAATTTCCTAATTATTTATTTTAATTATATTTGAAATATTAAAGATTATTTTTTAAAAATTAGCTATGATAATATACTAAGTCCAGTTATTGTAAATAAGGACACTATTAATTTATGAACATATAATATTCCAGATATTAAAAAAATATCAAATTCACGATATTGCTCAAAGTAGTCCACATAGGCTCCTATATTATTATACTATTTTTAATGAATTTATCATAATTTTAATTAATCAATTAATTTATATACTATGCACACAATACTTTATTTAAATAAATTTTATTTTAATATTAATAAATTATTCTTGATAAAATATATTGGAAATAAAATATTTTTTTTTAAAATAATTTTTATTTAAAAAATAAGGAGGTATTAACTTAATGAAATCTAAAAATATTATGTTAATTACAATATTTTTAGTTCTTCTGTTGTGTTTCATGGGATCAGTAAATGCAGCAGACAATACTACAACAGACACCACAAAATCTATCGTTGATAATAGTATTGTAACTACAGAGAACACACACGAAGACTTACATAACGCAAAAACAACAGAAACATCGAAAAAGGCGACTGATAATACAACTAAAAAACAGCAAAATAAAGAAACAGAAAATAAAAAAGGAAATGGTGAAACTGTGGATTTCTATGTATCTGAAATTGATGGATCAGATAGTAATGATGGAAGTCAAACAAATCCTTTTAAAACAATAGAAAGTGCTATTAACAAAACAACAGAAGACAAGACATACAACATTTATATTAATGATGGATTATACAAAGGTTTAGGAAACACTAACCTCACAGTTAATGGTAATTATAATATTAATTTTATTGGTAGTGGAATAAACAAAACAATAATTGATGGAGAAGCAAATTTTACACTTCCAGGTTCAGGTAATGAGGCATGGGGAGGATCTGCTTTCTGGAATAATTGGATAAATGTTTCAGGTAACTGGTTTATGAGTATAACAACAGGTACAGGAACAATCACTATAAAAAATTTCACTATTCAAAATTGCTGGAGTAATAGTGGAAGTTCAATTAACACATGCTATACTTCAACAATTGATAACTATGCAACATTAAATGCTACAAATATTCATTTTAATAAAAATCATGCAGGTAATGGTGCAGGAATAAGAAACAATAATGGATCAACATTATATGTAGATAATTGTATTTTTGAAAATGGTACCAAAGCCCAAACAACTGGTAACTATGGAGCTGCTATTTATAATAATGGAACAGCAACAATTACTAACTCATTAATAATTAACAATTATGCACGTTGGGGTAGTGTAACAAATGATAAAAATATTACAATGATAAATTGTACATTCAAAAACAATCATGCATATGATGGTGGTAGTGGTTATAAAAATGGACCATCTTTTACCTCAGATACTGGAATAACTAATTTCTACCAGCCGTATGCTGTATTTAATATATCATCAACAATTGTTAATTGTACTTTTGAAGATAATGAACAATGTGATATTTCAAATGGTAGAGGGGATTTAGTAGTAGATAATTGTATTTTCAATCATTCAACAGGAATTTACTTATTCCCTAATAGTAATAAAGGTAACACCTATACACCAACACAAAACATTACTAATAATCAATTCATTGACATGCAACCATCAACAGTATTTGCTACTCTAATAAGCAGTACTACTCCATCTGTAGCAGTACGTTCAATATCAACATACAATCTTACAATAGAAAATAACACAATAGATGTTAAAAACACCGAATATGGGTATGGATTATACTTAACAGCAAATGCTACCGTGAAAAACAATGTATTAAACAATTACATCTATGTAAATGGTGAAAATAATACAATAGTAAATAATACAATAAACACCACTAAAGAAAACACAATTTCATTAGCTAATGCAGCAAAAAATACTGTTATTGTTAACAACACATTAATTAGTGCATATTCAGATGGAAATTTATCAATAAGTAATGTATTAAACAATACAATTCTTGGAAATAACGAGCCTGTAACTAACACATACACAATTAATAATGAAAATTATATGGATTATTTCAACCAAAACGGTGTTTTAAGAAATGATATTGTAACTAACGGAAGTAAATTAATACTTTTAGATAACTTAACTAATAAAGATTTCATTTTTGACAATGTAAAATTAACAATAGATGTTAACACAACATTAATAAATGCAACAATTATCACTCAAAATGGTGCAAAAGTTCTATTTAATAATCTTAAAATAAATAATACACGCAATGAAAAAGGTTATGTTGTACTTCTTGAGTCTGAAGGAAATACCATAAAAAATGCTATCATACACTTAGTATCTGATAAACCTTCTCAAGTCATAAAAATAGAAGAAGATAACAACATAATTACAAATTCAACAATAAATGCAACAATTCCAGCAAGCGATACTGTATATGATAGTAATGGGATTGGAAATGTTCCAACAGCAGGCATAGTCATTCGTTCATCAAACAATAAAGTAAATAATACTAAAATAGATTTAAATTCATTAACACACGAAACTACATCTGCATATCCGAGTGTATGTGGAATAGATATTCAGTCTAAAGCAGTTGGAGAATATGTGACTGGTAACGAAATAAGAAATACTATAATAAATGTTACTGGTGGTTCATATGTATATGGATTAAACATTGCAAGAGCAAAAAATACAATAACACCATTATCATATTATGATGTAACAAGTACTTACTATGCAGCGGCAATACAAATTGGAGACTCAGACAATAATAATATATCAGGATACATTTACTCAAAAGCAAATTATATGGCGTATGGTTATTACAGTACTGCAATGTCAACAGGCATAACCAATAATACAAATATTTCAAAATTATATATCCAAAATATAAATGCACCAATTGCTATTGGAGTAAGATTAGAAGGTGCAAGTAACACAGAATTATCTAGTGCAACATACATAATAAATGGTGAAAATGTTACAGCAATAGAAATAGTTAAAGATTATTTGGATAATGTTCCAAAAAACACATTAATTAATGGTTTAACAATAAATCTAAATGGTGTAAATAATGCCTCAATGATAGTTATTACAGGTGCATCAAACACAACCATAGATAAAAATATAATAAAATCAACTAAAGGTCAAGGTATTATACTTACAGATACCATCAATTCAATAGTAACAAACAATTACATTAATATAGGAAACTATACTGGTGGAGACTATGCAGTAAGCAATAACACCCAAAGTCAAATATCAAATAATACGCCAAAAATAGCAATATTAACAGATGATACCTACAATAATTTCTTTGATGAAAACAACACCTATTATAGTGATAGTCCAATATTAACTCTTGGTGGGGATTTACATAACAAAATTCTTATATTTAATAATAGTACCAATTCAGTGAATATTACAAATGCTGCAAATTACACAATGTACAATTCAACAATAATATTAGAAGGTAATAGTTTAAGCTATACTGGGACT
>CADBMS010000093.1 GCA_902795935.1 uncultured Methanobrevibacter sp. | reverse complement strand
CTTTTTTTGTTTGTAATTTTAAGTTATAGAGTAGCTTTTATTGGATTATCTAAAGAAGTAGATAATATAAATATTCAAGAACTTGCTAGTAAAAGAACAACTCAAACAACCATTTTAAAAGCTAGTAGGGGAACGATATATGATAATTCTAAAAATGTATTAGCTCAAGATGTTTCGAGTTATACATTAATAGCTTATTTAGATCCAAAAAGAACAGAAAATGAAGATAATCCACAGCATGTTGTGGATAAAGAAAATACAGCTTTAGTACTTTCTAAACTACTAGATATGGATAAAGATATAATCCTTGCGAATTTAAATAAAGAAGGTGTATATCAAACAGAATTTGGGGTTAAAGGAAAAGGATTAACAGAAATAGAAAAAGATACTATAAAAGCGGCTAATTTACCAGGAATAGATTTTATAGAAACGAAAAAGAGATATTATCCATATGGTAATTTTTTATCATATTTAATAGGTTATGCCAAAGAAGATGAAGAAGGCAATGTTACTGGAGAAATGGGGATAGAAAAATATTATAATAAAGAATTAACAGGTGTAAATGGTAAAACAGTTTATCAAAAAGATTTAAAAGGATATAAAATAGCAAGTACTAAAGAAATAACAGAAGAGAAACTTGATGGTGTTGATATTTATTTAACAATAGATAATAATATTCAATTTTTTTTAGAAGAAGCAATTAATAAAACAAAAGAAAAATATGAATATGATGAATTGGATATAATAATAGCTGATGCTAAAACGGGAGAAATTTTAGGATATAAATCAACTCCTAGTTTTGATCCTAATATAAGAGATATTAGTAATTACTTAGATCCAAATTCTAGTGTTGCTTTTGAACCAGGTAGTACTATGAAAATATATACATATATGAGTGCCTTAGAAAATGGTGTTTATAAAGGATCAGATACATATTATTCTGGTAGTTTTGAAACAAAAGATAAAACGATTATACGTGACTGGAATCGTGTTGGTTGGGGAAGAATTTCTTTTGATCAAGGATTTATTTATTCAAGTAATACAGCTGTTGTTAATATAATGGATAAGTATCTAGATGCAAATTCCTTAAAAACATATTTAAAGAGATTAGGATTTGGCTCTAAGGTAGGAATTGATTTACCAAATGAATCATCAGGTAAAGTAGATTTTAAATATGAAACAGAAGTTTTTAATGCTGCATTTGGACAAGGTATAACAACAACCCCTATTCAACATATAAAAGCATTAACATCAATTGCTAATGATGGTGAATTATTAAGTCCTTATATTGTAAAAAAAATAGAATATCCTGATGGAACTATAAAAGAAAATAATAGAGAAAGTTTAGGTAATGTTGCTTCAAGTCAAACAATTGAATATATGAAAAATTTAATGTGGCATACTATTAATGATAATGATGGTGCGGCTCATGCCTATGCTATACCAGGATTTGAAATAATCGGAAAAACAGGAACTGCTCAAATAGCTGATACGGGGGGACGTGGATATTTATCAGGAGATAAAGACGTTATAAGAAGTATAGCTTTGATGTTTCCTAAAGACAATCCTGAGATTATTATATACGGAGCAGTTAAAAGATGTGTAACTGCAAATGCTTTATCTGAACCAATTAAAGAAATTATTCAAAATATAGCTAAATATAAAAATATGTATAAGGAACAAAATGAATCACAAACAAAAATAGAATTAAAAGTTGATAATTATATTAATAATAAATCTGATGAAACATTAAATACTCTAAAAGAAAAAGGAATAAATGCTCTTAAAATAGGAAATGGAGATACAATAATTAATCAATATCCAATTAATACTAAGGTAACTAAAGATGAAAAAGTATTTTTATTCACTAATTCAAATTCTAATACAATTCCTAATTTAATTGGTTATTCAAGAAGTGATGTTGAAATATTATTACATTATTTAAATTTAGATTATTCTATATCAGGGTATGGGTATGTAGTAAGTCAAAATATTGCAGAGGGAACCCAAATAGATGAAAATACTAAATTAGAATTAGCTTTGGATTCAAAAATAAAAAGTTCAGCAAGTGAATAATAATTGACTTTATAAAATAAATGTGATATTATAAACTCAATTTATTTGGGGGTATATATGAAAAAATTATTTAAAGCATTGTTATTATTTATATTTTTCTTTTCGTTTACTAAAATTGTAAATGCATCTACTTATTATGTAACAGGGGATGGAGTAAGAGTTAGATCTAGTGCAGAAAATACGGATGATAATATAATAGGAAGATTAAATTATGGTGATCAAATTGAAGTAGTTGAATTAATTAATAGTTGGTATAAGATTCAATATGGAAATGACTTTGGATATGTAACTTATAGATACGTTAGTACATATGAAGAGTTAAATACTTCAAATACAGTTGCTTTATTAAAATCTAAAACAAGTTTAAAGAAAAGTGCTTCATCATCTTCTAAAACTATAGTTAAAATTCCTAAAAATGCCGCATTAAAAGTATTAGAAAAAAATGATAAATATGCAAAAGTACAATATAATGAAATGATTGGATATGTAAAAACTAAATATTTAAAAGAATATACTAAGACAAACGAAATAGCAGTTGGTACATATACAATTAATTATAATTTAAATAATAAATATAGAAATAAAAATATAAGTAAAAGTATTAATAAAATAAATAATGTAGTTATTAAAAATGGAGAAACATTCTCATTTATAAATAAAGTAGGTAAAAGTGGTTATAAAAAAGCGCCAGAATTTAATAATAATGAAAAAGTATATAATGGAGGATTATCTCAAGTAGCAACATCGTTATATTTAGCTATAAGAGATGCTCAAAGAAATGATTGCTATATTCAGGTAGTTGAACAAAATAGATATGGAGATATTACTCCATATGCTAAATTAGGTGAAGAAGCAATGATTGATATAAAAAATAATAAAGATTTAATATTTACTAATAAATCAGGAAAAACATTAAAAATATATGCAAATGTAAGTGGAGATAATGTTTCATTTACAATTTCTGAATATTAATATTGCATTTATAAAAATATTTGATATAATTAATTTGTAAATCTATTGATGAGAAATGTTATATGTAAATTATCTAAGTGAGCTTGGTATAGTGAAAACAAGTGTTAATTGAATATAACTCCTGTCTCTAAAGAGAATATAGAAATATATTACGGAAAAACCGTTATCAAAAAAAGCTAAATAAAGGGATGGTACCGTCTTATGACTCCTTGG